>CALVKE010000096.1 GCA_944332535.1 uncultured Bacilli bacterium | reverse complement strand
TTTATAATTTTTTTAATTCAATTTTTTATTTGTTGAATAAAATTATACTTTAAATTATATAATTGAATTAGTCAGCCAATACCACTATACCTTGTATATGGAAACATATACTACTAAAACAACCTATAATATTTTTTGTGTGTCTTTTTATAAAAACCTGCTATTTTTGACTATTTTTTTGGGTTGTTTTATACCCTATGTATAGTTGATTTTCCCTTATTTTATAAGGACTTAATGCAATTTTAACAGACACACACATTCAACATGATGCGTGTTGGGAAACATATCTACTGGTCTTACTGATACTACGTTGTATTTTTCTTTTAAAATGTTTAAGTCTCGAGAAAGGGTTACTGGATCACAAGAAACATAGACAAGCGTTTGGGGAGCTATCTTTAAAATATGATTAATTGTTTTAGAATCTAGTCCGCTTCTTGGAGGATCTACAATGATGGCATCTACCTCTTGAAAATGGTCGATGTAATCCTCTACCTTTCCACAGATAAAGTCTACATTTGTAATATTATTTAACTGTTTATTTTGATTCGCATTTTCGATCGCTTCTTTTACTATTTCGATTCCTGTTACATGTCTTACATAGTGAGATACAATTAAAGAAATGGTCCCGACTCCACAATAAAGGTCCAATACGTGTTGATGCGATGAATCTTTAAAAACAGAGACGATTTCTTGATATAACTTTTCCGTAAGAAAGCGATTTACCTGATAGAAAGACTCTGGAGAAAGCAAAAACAGATGATTGCATAGTTTGTCTTTTATCGTCTTCTTTTCTGTTAAAAAATTTCCGTTTACGAGAAGACACGTGATGTCGGAAAATTCTTCTTTTATTTTTTCTATTTGAATTTCTCCTGTTAAAGAAAGAGAAGTCTCCCCTTGTGTCGTCGTGCGAATCATCGCCTCTTTGATTTTTTCATGCGTGTTTCTTTGATAGTCTTTTAATCGTTTAAGAATCTCATTTATCTTAGGATCTACTAAAAGACAAGCCTCTATCTTTAAATCTTGATGCGTCTTTTTCTGATAGAGTCCTAAATGATGAAGCGTTAGTTTGTTTCGGTAATGAAATTGCTCATCAGATAAAATTGGCATCATACGAGGAGTTATTCCTGCAAATTTTTCGAGAAGTTCCTTCACCTTTTTCTCTTTCCATGCTAGTTGATCCGGATAAGCTTGATGAAGAAGAGCGCATCCGCCACAAAGAGGATAATAACAACAAGGAGAAGGCACACTTTTAGAGACGATTTTCTCGATTACTCGTGCTTCTTGGTATTGCTTTTTTTCCTTTTCGACTTCAATTTCACAAACTTCTCCTGGAAGGGCTCCCTCTACAAAAATCACTTTGTCCTCTTTTCTCGCAACCCCTCTTCCCTGATGATCTTGTCCTGTAATATTTACTTGCATCCTTTTCACCTCTTTTTCTTATCAACATTATAGCATAGAAAAACACCAAGATGGTGTTTGACTTTAAAATTTTATTTTTTCTTGAATATATGGGATGACTTCTTCAAGAGATAAGGTAATTTGTTCCATGGTATCCCGATCGCGAATCGTCACTGTATTTTCGTTTAAGGTATTATCATCGATAGTAATACAAAATGGTGTTCCAATCACGTCTTGGCGACGATACCGTTTTCCGATGTTACCAGTCTCATCGTAAGTCGTCATCACTTCTTTGGATAATTGATCGTATATTTCGATGGCTTTTTCGCTGTGGTACTTCTTTAAAAGAGGAAGAACTGCTACTTTATAAGGAGCAATAACAGGAGAAAGATGCATTACTTCTCTTGTTGTTCCGTCTTCTAATTGCTCTTCTTCGTAAGCATTATCTAATAGAGCTAACACTAATCGATCACATCCAACGGTCGACTCAATAATATATGGAATGTATTTTTCATTTGTTTCTGGATCCAAATATTCTTGGCTTACTTTCGAATATTCTTGATGACGACCTAAATCATAATTGGTTCGATTGTGCGTTCCATTGATTTCTCCCCAACCAAAACTAAACTGATATTCGATATCACATGCTTCTTTCGCATAATGTGCTAACTTCTCGTGATCATGAAAACGAAGTTTGTCAGCAGGAAGTCCTAAATCCATAAAATACTTTTGGGCATACTCTTTAAAATAACGGTAAAGATCGCTGTCGTCTCCTTCTTTACAAAATGTCTGATATTCCATTTGTTCAAACTCAATCGTTCGAAAAGTAAAGTTTCCTGGTGTAATTTCATTTCGGAAAGCCTTTCCAATTTGACCGATACTAAATGGTAATTTCGCTCTCATAGAACGTGCTACATTTAAGAAATTTACATATTCTCCTTGCGCATTTTCTGGACGAAGATAAATCTTATTTTTACTATCTTCGGTTACTCCACGATATGTTTCAAACATTAAATTGAATTGACGAATTTCAGTAAAATCACTACTACCGCATTTTGGACATGGTACTTTATGTTCTTTTATGTATTGCATCATTTCTTCTTGCGTCATTCCATCCGCATGAGCATTCTCATCGAAATCATCAATCAAATTATCCGCACGATGTCTTGCTTTACAGTTTTTACAGTCAATTAAAGGATCTGAAAAACTGGCAACGTGTCCGCTTGCTTCCCAAACTCTTGGATGCATTAAAATCGCTGCGTCCACTTCATAAGCATTTCTTCGCTCTTGAATAAAACGCTTTCTCCAAGTATCTTTTACATTATTTTTTAATCTCGCTCCTAAAGGACCGTAATCCCAAGTATTAGCAAGTCCTCCATAAATTTCACTTCCTTGATAAATAAAACCGTATTGTTTGCACAACTGAACTAGTTTTTCCATTGTTAACTTTGTCATATTTCTTCTCCTTTCAATACTTCTTTTAATTCTTCTTGCGAAGTGACTACTTGGAAATAGTGAAGAATCGTCTCATCGTTTTTTCCAGCACGAATGCATTCTTTTAACAGTGCAATAACAGAATCAAAGAAACCGTTTTCGTTATAGAGGAACATCTTTTTAGCACCCGTCGTGCGAGCTTCCTCCAACATTGAAAACAACTCGGCCATACTTCCGCTTCCGCCCGGTAACAAAATAGCATAGTCCATTTGCTGATAAAGCGCTTTGGTTCGATCAAAGGTCGTCTCCACCAACAAACTTTCCTCTACCTCTTTCAAGTCTTCCTGATAAACTTCTAGCGTGATACAAGTAACCGGACGCCCAAGCGAATGAAACACCTCGTAAACAGCTTTCATCATTCCGGAAGATATTCCTCCACAAAGAAGACCGTCTCCTTTTTCTACTACAATATTGGCCACGTCTTTGGCTATTTTCAAATCTTCTTCCGATTTACTTCGGGAAGATGAAGCAATAAACGCTTTCATAATTCCTCCTTATCAAAAAAATCTCCTAGAATTTCTAGGGACGCATGCATCTCATACGCGGTTCCACCCTAGTTATTCTAGAAGAATCTCTTTTTCCTATATTACTCCGGGTTTCCAAGCCCATCTTCGCATTGATATGTTTATTGTACTCTTCTTTTTTATCCTCGTCAATTCTTTTTTGCAAGTTTTTTCACAGAAGCTTCTTCTAGTTTATTTTCTATGTTAATTCTTTGTACCATTGTTAAAGCCATTATCAAACACATCGAAAAACTTCCTCCATAACTTAAGAATGGAAGCGGAACTCCTGTCATTGGCATCATTCCAAATACTCCTCCTAAGTTTACTAAAATATGAATAGCGATATAAAACGCTACCGCATAACAGATGACAGCTCCTCTCATGGTATAACTATCTCTTCCTATTTTAATGATTCTTCCGATTAACAAAAAGTAAAGAACAAAGATGAAAAGTCCACCAACAAGACCCAACTCTTCTAGAATAATCGCAAAGATAAAATCGGTATGTGCTTCTGGCAAATATAAATATTTTTGTGTACTATTTCCTAGCCCTACTCCAAAAAGTCCCCCATTATTAATCGCAATGTAACCGTTACACACTTGGTTTCCGGAACCATAGAATTTTTCTTCGGAACAAGGATTTCGAAAATCAAACCGAGATGTTTGCCTCTCTTCTAACAAATCTTGTCCTCCTGTTACAAAAACTAGCGCAAAACAAATCATAATTCCCACGATCAAAAAGATAACTTTTTGTTTGATCGGTTTTGCAATCGGAACAATAAAAAAGATAAACGCTACAATACAAGTAAATAGAATGGTCGTTCCTAAATCTGGTTGACGAAATATTAATATTGCAATCACAACAGGAAGAACCAGTGGAACAAAACAAGTCGTAAATTTGGAAAGATCGTTTTTGTGTTTTTCATAATAAGTAGCAAGATAGCCAATCACCAGCACTTTGGCAAATTCACTCGGCTGAATCGAGAAAAATCCCAAATCAATCCAACTGATGGCATCATTTTTTGCCGTTCCATATATTAACAATAGAAAGATAAGACTTCCTGTTACCAGTAATAAAAAGAAACGAAACCAGCCTCGATAGTACTTAGAATCAATTCGGATTGCAAACAGGGCAATTAAAAAACTTCCTGCTAAAAATACCGATTGCTTAAAGAAATAACGATAAGGACTGGCACTATATTTCATGTAAGCCGTTACATTGCTCGCTGAAAAAATCATGATTAGTCCAATCACGAATAGTAACATACTGATGAAAAATAGCGGTTTGTCTATCGATTTAATTATCTTCTTCATTATGTACCCTCTCTACCATAATAATCATATCATACTTTTGGTCTTTTTTCACATCTTTTTAGACTTTTGTAATAACATTTTTACCTATCCTAGAATATTTTATATTAGATAACCGAAAAGGAGGTATCATTATGATGAATTACTTTGGTGGTTCTTCTTGTGGATGCGGTTGTGCACCTCAAGGAATGCAATACACCAATTATATGCCATGTGGTTGCGGTAATTATATGGGAGGAAATAACACTTCTTACTACGCTATTATCTTAGTTTTATTTATTTTACTTGTTATTGTAATCGGTTCTAGATTTAACCGTTAATCACAAAAAAAAGAGCGTTTGCTCTTTTTATTATGCTCTTTTTAAGGGCGAATTTTAAACGTTTTAGGGGCGTAGCGATAAACTAAGAATAAAGAGATGAAACTATAGGCGATACTGAATAAGATCATCGTGATTCCAAATGAGAAAATAGGAAGACGAAGTTGTAGCATATAGTAACATACAAGGTAAGTTAACGTCTGTATTAATTTATAAGAAGCACTTTTAACTTCTACGGCTATGTTATAAGGTTGTAGTAGATAATACATCACAAGATAGTGGACAGAGAAGAAAATGCTCATTGCTAAAATAGAGATAACTAGAATAACATAATTCCATGGATTGGTTGTTCCTCCGGTTACCCATAGTAAAAGAGCAAGTCCTCCCCCAATTACTAGGGCTGGTATCAAGTTGATCATGATTAATGTCTTTAAGCGTTCCCGAAAAAGTCCTAGGATTACTTTTGGGGTTCGATAGAAACGATACGTTAACATACTATGATCACAGTTAATAAACATAGCTTGTGTTACGACAGTTCCACGATTGATCATGTACATAATAAAGACCATGTATGGAAGATAAACTAGAATTACCGAATTCAATTGTGCTTTTAATGTTGGATTGACGAATGCTACAATCGTTACTCCACAAAGGATAAAGAAACTGATAATTGCTGTCTTTTTTGCGGACTTGGTTAAGATCTTTCGATGTCTTTTTACAAACAGTTCATGGAAATAAGCGTACCCTGTCTTGTTACTCGTTCCTTCCCCTAGTTCAATTTGCTTTCTCGTTTGTTCTTTTAATAACTCTGTCGTTGTGTTTTGCGTGATGATGTTATTATTCGTTGTTAATAACTCTTGATAAATTTTTCGGTAAGAAGAAAAGTGATAAATATAGAAAAGAGAGAATCCTCCAAGAAGAAGACTTGATAGAAACAAGATAAGATAGATAGTATTAGAAAGAGCAAATCCGAAATAAGGAAGACCATAGGCTAACACTAATAACACTCCGATTGCGATCCATAATTGTTTTTCTGGTAGATTTTCATTGGTCACTTTTTTGGTTTTCTCATATCTTTTTAACGTATAGGCGCTAACTGTTGCTTTCACGCATACCACGAAAAGGGGAAGCATTAGACAAATCCAAAGAGGAACTTGAACACTTCTACCGAAAAGAATCGTAAAGGGAAGAAATCCTACTATCACTTTTAAAAGCGCATAACCATAATCAGATAAAGTATATTTTTTGGCATCCATCTTCATTAAAATCATTGCATAATATTTATCTTTCGTCGGATTAAACATATAAGTATTTAAGAATGCCCCAGCTATGGTTAAAAAAACAAAAATGTGAACAAAACTAGAGGAAGGATTTGCCTTCATCATATCTAACATTGCTAAAATGACAAATAACACATATAAGAGTTTTCCTAAAAAGATACTTCCTATTTCGATTAAGATACTAATAATATTACCGATAATTTTCAGCGCTTTACTCTGATAAAGTTTATTCGGAAGTATTTTACCGATCAATGGTAGTTGTTTAATAGAATAGATTATTCCATTCACGCGATAAGTATTTTTTAAACGAAAAGAAATCCAAAACGTATTAAGCATGGTCCGTCTCCTTAAGAGCTTGAATAATTTTATCTTTCCATTTTTTATTGTCTAGATCTTTTTTATCGATTTCTTCTAATACTCCTTTGTTTAAAATAACGATTTCATCGCATAAATCTAATGCTAATTCCATAATGTGGGTAGAGAAAATGATAATATGGTCTTTTTTTATTTCTCTTAACATTTCTTTCATCTCTTCTGCCACTACAACGTCAAAAGAAGTAAGTGGTTCATCTAGTAATAAAATAGTCGGACGAGCAATGATATTGACCAACATCTGTACTTTATTTTTCATTCCATGTGAATAATCTTTGAGTAACTTATCCCGGTCTTCCGGATCAATTTTCATAAAATCAAAATAATCATCGATTGTTTTCTCATTCGATATACGGTCTTGATGAATCTCACAGAAGAATTTTAAAAACTCACGGGCAGTTAAAAATTCCGGAACGTTAGGAGTAGAAAGAACATAGCCAATGTCTTCTGCTAAAATGGGATGTTTCTCTTTTTTCTCTTCCAAATAAAAACTTCCACTATCGATTGGTAAGTCTTCATTTAAGCAGTTAAAAAAAGTGGTTTTCCCTGCACCGTTTCTTCCTAACAATCCATAAATTTTCCCTTTCTCAAAAGAAAAATTAAGATCTTTTAACACTTGTTTTTGATCAAAACTTTTACTTAAGTTTTCAACTACTAATTTCATACATAACTCCTTCACTATATTGATAGGGATAACCCCATATAGAGAATACCATAAAAGAAGTAAAAAGAAAATATTATTTTAATTTCTTTTTCTTCTCTTTGGTGTCTCTTTTCGTTATTTTGGGGTTATTGATATCGTTTAGGAGCCAAAGTAATAGAGAACTGGAGATCTCTGTTTCCTCTTCTTGCCAATAGAGGGCAAGTGGTTCTGGATTCACGATATAGGGCACGTCAAAATATTCTTCCTTGTCTTTGAAAAGGGATCCTGTTAGTAATTCCCTATATTGTATTTGGCCATCTTCTTCTACTATTTCAAATAGGTACTTTTGTTCTGTTGTTTCAATCAAAGGTCCAACTTCTTTTATTTTACCTGGAATTCGCTCTAGATTTGCTACTACTAGGCCAGCAACTGGATAAGTTTTTTCTTTATCATTCTCTAGGGTATCCTGCTTTTCTTTATTAATATCGATATATTTTTCCAATAACTCTTCTTGCGTTAACATCAATGCTCTTCCTGTTTTATAGTTTTTCCTTTCTAAAATAGAATAATATTTGATTAGCGGTTCTACAGCAGTCACTTCGTTTTCTACTATATTTTTACCGGTAAACACTTCTACATAAGAATGAAAGAGGGGATTCCTTCTACAAATAAAAGAACAATAATCCTTCCCGTCTCTTACTTTTACAACACTTAAATCAAATACACTAATTTTCATCACACTATCCTCCTGATTCTGTCTTAGTCACATTATATCATACTTTTTCTTATCTTAAAAAGAATCCATCAAAAACAAAAAAACTAACATTTCTGTTAGTTCGTTTATTTTTCTCGAATCAAAAAGAGTCGAGTTTTTTATCTATATGGTGGAGCATAGGAGGATCGAACTCCTGACCTCCACGGTGCAAACGTGGCGCTCTCCCAGCTGAGCTAATGCCCCATATTTACTTATACAGTCTACCGTAGGCACTCGGTAAACCGCATCAGCAAATACATTATAGCATTCTTTCAAAAAAGATGTCAACACTTTTTTTGAAAAAATGTTACTTTCTTAAAATGCGACCTCCTCTTCCATATAAAATGAGCCAAAAACATATGAAAAAGAAAGTCGCTAAAGGTATTATACCATATTTTTCTATTATTCGTTCTATAAATTTTTTGTTTTTTCTACTTTTTTTCGAGATTGTGCTTGTTCTGCTAATCTTGTCTTCACATCCGTTGCAAAAATACTATATAAAATAGAACAAAGAGGTACACTAATTAACATTCCGGCAATTCCTGCAAGACTTGCTCCCACAGTCACAGCAACCATTACCCAAATTCCAGGAAGACCTACTGATTTTCCTACTACTTTTGGATAAATCAGATTTCCCTCTAACTGTTGAAGGATAATAATAAAGATTAAGAAGATTAACGATTTCATAGGGTCTACCATGAAAATTAAGAACATTCCAATTGCGGTACCAATGAACGCTCCAAATACTGGAATTAAAGCAGTAAATCCTACTAATACAGAAATAGTTGGAGCATATGGAATTCGTAATAAAAGCATTCCAAGGAAGCATAAAATACCAATGATGAACGCTTCTACACATTGTCCACTGACAAAGTTAGAGAAGGTTTTTCTCGATAATTCACTAATCTTTTCGAGCTTTTCTTGATGTTTTGGCTTACAATAAGCTCTCATAATTTTCTTGCATTGCGATGAAAGTTTTTCTTTCTGAAGCAAAATGTAAATAGCAAATACTATACCAATGACTAAATTGGTAATCGAAGAAATCAAAGTCGTCGCAAAACCAAGTGTCGTATTTAAAATTTGATTCGAATGATCCTTAATATAATTGCTGACATCTTCTTCCAAAGTGCTCATCGTTTCTCGAAATTGTTCAATTGTCTCTTCCCCTACTCCTAGATTAGATAAAAAGTTACCAGCATCTTCACTATACTCTGGAATGTTTTCAACAAAGATCGTCGCGGTATTTTTTAATTCCGGAATAACCAGACCAAGGATAAAGAAAAAGAGAAAAAATACGATTAGTAGCGTTACAATAAGACAGAGCGGACGTTTTACTCTTTGCCAACGTTTGGAATTGGAGTGATTCCATTTCGCAAATAATTTGTTTTCTACTAAATTTAAAAGAACGTTGAGTACAAAAGCAATCATTGCTCCGACGATAAATGGCATCAATAATTGAATAATGTATTGTAACCAGTTAATAATTGTTTTAATATGGACAAAAAGAAATACTAACACTACGGTATAGGTAATGTAATACAAAATTTCTGGCTTTTTTTCTTTCCAGTTCATATGCTTCTTCCTCCTTAATGCTCGTATTATACTACAAAACAAGCAATTTTTCAACAGTCTTTCTTCTTATATTATTCTTCCCCTTATTTGAAAAAAATATCGTGTTAGATAGCACGATATTTTTCTTGATTTTTATAAGGATTTTTTGGATCGATTCGATCATAAAACAATTTTCCATCTAAATGATCTAATTCATGTTGGAACGCAACTGCTAATTCTTCTCTTGCACGAATACGGATAGGATTTCCGTCGAGGTCAAACCCTTCGATGGTTACTCTCGCATAACGAGGCACGATTCCTTCGATATCTCGGTTGATACTAAGACATCCTTCTCCGCCTTCCACATAGATCATCTCTTCGGAATTACTAGTCATTTTAGGATTGATCACAATGTAGGAAATAAACCCTTCTTCGGTATCATGGACAATGACCAAGTATCTTTTTAACACTCCGATTTGTACGGCAGATAATCCCATTCCCGGGCGTAAATCATATTTTTCTGCACGCTCTTCAATTTGGCTATTTACTAAATATTCTTCCATCTCATCAATATGTTTCAAATCCTCTTTGCTAAGAGGGAAAGTAACTTCTTTACTGATTTGTCTTAATCTTTTGTCTTTCTCATCTAAAATATCTTTCATTTTTAGCATGGTTTATCCCTCTTTTTCTTCTTTCGTAATGGAAATAGCCAATTCTTCTAATTGCTTTGGATCTACTACATTCGGACAGTTACTCATTAGGTCGGATGCACTAGCTGTTTTTGGGAAGGCAATGACATCACGAATATTATCTGTTTCTGTTAATAACATCGTCAAACGGTCAAGTCCAATCGCAAGTCCTCCATGCGGTGGAGTTCCATATTGGAAAGCTTCTAAGAAAAAGCCAAATTTTTCTTGTGCTTCTTCTTTAGTAAATCCCAAAGCTTCAAACATCTTTTCTTGTACTTCTTCTTGATGAATACGAATACTTCCTCCCCCGGCTTCGTATCCGTTGATGACGATATCATACGCTTTGGAATAGCAATTTCCTGGGTCACTTTTTAGTTTATCAACATCTTCGTCCTTTGGAGATGTGAACGGGTGATGACATGCGACATATCGTCCTTCTTGTTCACTATATTCAAAAGATGGGAAATCGACAACCCATAATAATTTGTAATCTCCTTTTTGAATAAGACCTAAATCATGTCCTAACTTTCTACGAAGTTCTCCTAAGCTTGTTTTTACAACAGAAGGCTGATCCGCAACTATCAAGATAAGGTCCCCATCTTCTAGGCGCAACTGTTCTTTTAAAGCGGAAAGCTCTTCTTCTTTTACTACCTTTTGAATGCTTCCAGAAAAAGCATTATCTTGATACTTTAACCAGGCAAGTCCTGTTGCTCGATATTTTTTAACGAATTCAGTTAATTTATCAATATCTTTTCGAGAATAGTTAGCGGCTTGATTTTTTACGACTAAAGCATTAATGATTCCTCCCTTTTGAAGGACATTTTGAAATACACTAAACTCGGTTTCTTTAAAAATCGATGTAATTTCTTCTAGCGGCATATCAAAACGCAAATCAGGTTTATCAGAACCATATTTTCCAATAGCATCTACGTATTTCATACGCTTTAATGGAAGAGAAATTGAAATTCCTTTTACTTCTTGAAAGATGTGAGCGATCAATTGTTCCGTGATACTCATCACATCTTCTTCCTCGACAAAACTCATTTCCATATCAATTTGGGTAAATTCTGGTTGACGGTCTGCCCGTAAGTCTTCATCTCGAAAACACTTAGCAATTTGGAAATATTTTTCCATTCCTCCAATCATCAAAAGTTGTTTAAAGATCTGAGGAGATTGTGGAAGAGCATAAAACTTTCCTTTATTAATGCGCGATGGAACCAAGTAGTCCCTAGCTCCTTCAGGAGTAGATAAGCAAAGGATCGGAGTTTCTACTTCAATAAACCCATGATCTGATAAAAAGTTACGTGTTGCCATCATGATTTTATGACGGGTGATTAATTTATCTTTGATCTCATCTCTTCTGATATCCAAATAACGGTATTTTAGACGAGTATCTTCTAGCGCTGTAGTATGCTCGCTAATTTCAAATGGTAAATCTTTAGCACTGTTTAATAAAATTAACTCTTCTACTTCGATTTCGATTTCTCCGGATGCAATGCGTTCGTTTTTGCTTTCTCTTTCTTGAACCGTTCCTACTACTTTGACAACGCTTTCTGATTTTAGACTGCTTGCTAAATTATAATAAGAATTCTCTGGTCGTACGATCAATTGAACGATTCCACTACGGTCTCTTAAATCCAAAAAGATCATTCCTCCTAGATTTCTCTTTTTCTGGATCCAGCCGTATAGTACGACTTTTTGTCCCTTTTGCTCTAACGTTAACGATGCACATTCTTGACGCATGGTTTACTCCTCCTCTTCTTCTTTTTCATGATGATGAGAATGACAATCGCATTCACAATCTTCTTCCCATTCATCGGCTAAATGTTCTTCTAAATAATACATCAAATAATCTAAGTCTACGACTTCTTCCTCTTTGGTGTGATTATTCTTTACTTTAATCTGATCATTTTTCAAATTTTCGTCATTTAATAG
>CALVKE010000095.1 GCA_944332535.1 uncultured Bacilli bacterium | reverse complement strand
GGTTTAAAAATGATTGGTATTGCTTTAGTTAGTATGGCATGTACCGTAGCCGTTGGATTCGTTGGAGCAAGAATGGCTGCTGGTCTTGCTAAAACACTAAGAGCAAACGTATTTTCAAAAGTATTATCTTTTTCCAATACGGAGATCAAAAAGTTTGGAGTAGCTAGTTTAATTACCAGAAGCACCAACGACGTAACGCAAATACAGATGATGATTGTCATGATTATTCGAACTGTCATCTATGCACCAATTATCGGATTTGGAGCACTATTTAAGGTATTAAACACGAATTTCTCTATGGCTTGGATTATTGCGATGGCAGTATTATCTATTCTATGTGTCATCATTACACTATTCATATTTGTTATGCCAAAGTTTACCAAACTACAAAAATTAGTAGACCGTCTAAACTTGGTTGCCAGAGAAATATTAACTGGTATTTTGCCAATCCGTGCTTTCAGTAATGAACGTCATGAAGAAGAACGATTTGATAAAGCCAACAAAGACTTAACCAGAGTATCTCTTTTTGTAAACCGTGTTATGAGCTGTATGATGCCATTAATGATGCTTATCATGAATGGAGTAACGCTATTAATCGTATGGCATGGAGCCAAAGGAATCGATGCTGGAAATCTTGCTATTGGTGATATGATGGCCTTCATTCAATACACGATGCAAATTATTATGGCCTTCTTAATGATTTCTATGGTATCTATTATGATTCCAAGAGCAGTAGTATCTCTTCGAAGAATCGATGAAGTTATCTTAGAAAATGTATCGATTCAAGATCCAATAGAGGAAAAAGAATTCCAAGAAGATCAAAAGGGAACGGTAGAATTTCGAAAAGTATCTTTCCGTTATCCCGATGCCGATTATGATGTCATAAGTGATATTAGTTTCAAAGCATTACCAGGAACAACAACAGCGTTCATCGGTTCTACTGGTTCTGGAAAGAGTACGTTAATTAATCTAATCCCACGTCTTTTCGATGTAACAAGCGGAGAAATTTTAATTGATGGAGTAAACATTCGCGATGTGAAGTTACATGATTTACATGAAAAGATCGGATATGTTCCTCAAAAAGGAATCCTCTTTAGCGGAACGATTGAAGATAATATTAAGTACGGCAATGTAAGCTTAGATCATAAGAGTGTAGAAAAAGCTGCTAAAATTGCTCAAGCGACCGAGTTTATCGAACAGAAAAAAGAGAAGTATTCCTCTCCAATTGCCCAAGGAGGAAGCAATGTTTCCGGAGGACAAAAACAACGTTTATCTATCGCAAGAGCCATTGCAAAAGATGCTGAAATCTATATTTTTGACGATAGTTTTTCTGCCCTTGACTTTAAGACCGATCGAAATTTAAGAGATGCCATTCAGAAGGAAATGAAAGACAAAACGATTTTGATCGTTGCGCAACGAGTTAGTACGATTATGAATGCAGAACAAATTATCGTATTAGACGAAGGTAGTGTCGTAGGACGTGGAACCCACGAAGAATTGATGAAAAACTGCGATGTTTACCGTGAAATAGCTAGCAGTCAGCTAGGAGAGGAGGAGTTGAAACGTGGCAAAACAAAACGCACAACCAACAAATCAAAAAAGAGTAGCAAAACCCGCAAAACAAGTAAAAAAGCCTAACGGACCAATGGGTGGAATGATGAGTTTGGATAAAGCCAGTGATTTCAAAGGAACCATGGTAAAGCTCTTCCATTACTTGAAAGGGTATAAACTAGGAATTTTATTTGTATTGCTATTTGCAATTGGAAGTAGTGTCTTCTCTATTATTGGACCAAAAATCTTAGGAAAAGCAACAACAGAAATATCCAATGGTTTAATCTCAAAACTAACCGGTGGAAGCGGAATTGACTTTGATAAAATTAAAACCATTCTTCTAACTCTTCTTGTTCTTTACTTGATCAGTATGTCATTTTCGATTATTCAAAGTTTAATCATGAGTGACATTACTCAAAAAATCAGTTATAAACTAAGAAAAGAATTAGCAGAAAAGATGAATAAAGTACCACTTAAGTACTTCGAGTCTAGAACGCATGGAGAAGTCTTATCTATTATCACCAACGACATTGATACGTTAAGTAACAACTTATCACAAAGTATGTCACAAGTGATTTCTTCTATCGTAACATTAATTGGAATCATCGTTATGATGTTATCCATTTCTCCTATTTTAACAGGAGCCTCTCTTCTTATTTTACCGCTTTCCTTCTTACTAATTATGATAGTAGTAAAGAAGTCTCAAAAATATTTCGTACAACAGCAAGAATATTTGGCAGAAGTAAACTCCCAAGTAGAAGAGATTTATTCTGGACATGTGATTGTAAAAACATTTAATCGGGAAAAAGAGGCCGAAAAAGAGTTTGAAGATGCCAATCAGACATTATATAATTCCGCTTGGAAGAGTCAATTCTTGTCTGGAATGATGCATCCGATCATGAGTTTCATTGGAAACTTAGGATATGTTATGATCTCTATTCTCGGAGGATATTTAACGATTAAAGGAAAATTAGAGATTGGTTATATTTTATCTTTCTCTCAATACATTCGTCAGTTCAATCAACCAATTACGCAAACGGCACAAATTGCAAATCTTCTACAATCTACTGCTGCTGCGGCAGAAAGAGTATTTGAATTCTTAGAATTAGAAGAAGAACAAGAAACTGCTAAGGGAGAAGTAGATCTTGCCAAAATTAAAGGAAATGTAGAATTTAAAAATGTAGAATTCGGATATGATCCGAAAAAGAAAATCATCAAGAATTTTAGTGCCAGCGTGAAAAAAGGACAAAAAATTGCGATTGTTGGACCAACAGGTGCTGGAAAAACGACTATTGTGAAACTTTTGATGCGTTTCTATGACGTTGACAAAGGAGAAATTCTAGTAGATGGAAAAAATATCAAAGATTATACGAGAAAAGATTTAAGAAGTCTATTTGGAATGGTATTACAAGATACTTGGTTATTCTCTGGAACGATTGCTGACAATATCAAATATGGTAAATTAGATGCCACGCAAGAAGAAATTGAAGAAGTATCAAAATTATCTCATATCGATCACTTTATTAAGACGTTACCAGATAGTTATCAAATGGAAGTAAACGAAGAAGCAAGCAACATTTCAGAAGGACAAAAACAATTGTTAACGATTGCTCGTGTTATTTTGAAAGATCCTAAAATTTTGATTTTGGATGAGGCAACAAGTAGTGTCGACACAAGACTAGAACTTTTAATTCAACAAGCGATGGATCACTTGATGGAAAACAGAACAAGCTTTATCATAGCGCACCGTCTATCTACTATTCGTAATGCGGATTTGATTTTGGTTATGAAAGATGGAGATATCGTAGAACAGGGAACTCATCAAGAATTATTAGTCAAAAAAGGATTCTACGAAAAATTATACAATTCTCAATTTGAAGATTAAAAGAGAAAGTGAAAGCTTTTTCTTTTTTCTTTGAAATTTTTCTAAATTCCTGTTTTAAAATTTTCATTCTTATGATATGATTATCTAGAATAGGGTGAGTGATGATATGAAGAAAAAAGGATTAATTGTATTTATCGTAGTAGGAGTTCTTGTGTTATTAGGACTTACATTTTATCCAACCATAAAAGAGTTTTTAGAAGAAAATGGGGATCACTATAAAAATTTGGAGAATGCGCTAGAAGAAAGTGCCAAGGAGTTTGTAAAAGAAAGTCCTAATTTTCTTCCAGAAAACGGTCAGATTAAAAAAGTATCTAGAGCACAATTAGAACGGTATCGTGGAGCAGAGAGTCCAACAGATACCAAAGGAAATGCGTGTGAGGAAAGCTATGTAGTATTAAGTACCAATGAAAATGGGGAAACGGAGTATACTACTTGTTTAAAATGTGGGAAATATGCAACCAAAGATCGTGCTTGCGAGCAACAAGAATCTTCTTACGAAACAAATTATGTGCTACGCTACGAAACAGTAGATGGAGAAGCTTATCAGGCTGCCTCTTGGGGAAAAGCGGATGTCTATCAAGAATTAAGTGTGAATTATGACCATTCTTCTTCCGTAAAAACATATCAGAAAAAGATTGATAACGGAGAATGGGAAAATATCGAAGGGAATAGTTTTATTAGTTCCAAAGACGAAGAAGTATGCGTTCGCTCTATTGACGAGAACAATGAAGTAAGCGAAGAATCTTGTTATTCTATTAAATTAGATAAAGATCCTATTACGGTTACTGCTGCTTTTAAACCGCTAGGATATATTCTTGGAACCGATCAATTAAATGAAAAAATTCAAAGTTTATTTGAATTTGGATCTTTCGGAAGAAGTGGGGGAGAAATTGTTTGTAAAGAAGGAGATACACTCGTATATAAAAATGAAAATGGAAACGTTACCGTAGACGAATGGATTTCCAAATATCAAGAAGAAGGAAACTATTTAGTAAGTTGTACTTCCACCTCTGGTTCTGGCTTAACGCAAGAAGCAAGTAGTTATATTGAAATTGTAAGCCCAGAGGAGAAAACATTTACAGAAGATACGAAATATACGATTCCAGCGGATGGATTCTATCAAATTACAGGAAGCGGAGCCCAAGGAAGTCGTCTTGGAGATACTATTTCTGGAAAAATGTTCTTGGAAAGAGGAATGGTGCTAGAAATCAAAGTTGGTAAAACCTCAGCAGAAACCTCAACAATTGTCACGTTAGGAGAAGACGTGTTATTAACAGCTTCCGGAGGAGAAGGTAGCACTAGCCTAAATTATGCACTGACAGAGATGTTTCGCCAAGATGCAAATACGACTGGTAATGGAAGCGCGAAAATTAAATTTGTAAACTTCTAATAAAAACAATCCTCAAAAAAAGCATTGGAAAGCCAAATTTTAGTATTGAATCTTTTTAAAATGTATGATATATTTAATTTGTAAATAAAAAATAGAGGGAGAACGATTATGGAAAAGAAAAACAAAAATATGCTGATTATATTATCCGTTGCTGCCATCGTACTAGTAATCGGAGTCAGCTATGCATTTATTACCATTACTCTTCAAGGAGAAAAAGAAAATACGATTACAGGAGGTAGCTTAACAGTAACATTAGACGATAGCTCTTCTAGTTTAGGAAATGGAGAAGGGGATATTACAATCGATAATGCTTTTCCAGTAACGGACGAAGTAGGAAAAACACAAACTCCATATACTTTTAAATTGTCAAACACCAGTGCCAAAGATGCTAGCTATACAGTATTTTTAGATGAAGCAGCAATTGATGCAGAAAAACAGAGAATTGATGACCAATATATTAAAGTATATTTAACAGATCAAAGCGGTTCTAGTGTTTTCAAAGATATTACAAAAGTAAGTGATTTAGGAGAAAAACAAGAAAGACAAGTAGGCGATGAAACTGTTCAAAGTAGCGTACTATACAGTGGAGTATTAACTGCAGGAAGCGAAGAAACTTTTGTACTTCGTATGTTTATCTCTTCTGATGCAGATGCATCTATTATGGGAAAACAATATGCTACAAAAATTAGTGTAGACGCTGTACAAGTTCCAGAATATGCTGTAACCGTTATCAATGGAAGTGAAAATGTTTCTCAAGCTGTATTCCGTGGTGGAAATGCCTCATTAACCATTACCCCAGGTACTGGTACACCTAGTATTTCTTGTACAAATGGAATGAACGGACAAGTATCAGGAAACACAGTAACAGTAAACAACGTAACAAACCATACAGTATGTACCGTTACTTATTCCGGAGTATAAGGATCCAAAAAACTGATATATTTTATCAGTTTTTTTCTTTTTTTCTAAAAAATAACATACACTTAATTAGGTGATGTTATGTTTCAGAAATCTACAAAATATTTAGGAGTGTTAGCATTACTTCTCTTTAGCTTTTATTATACGGATAAAGCGGTTGATATTGTGAAGCGAAACGATCCTGTGATGAAAAACATTTTATCCGTAACCGATGAATTTGAAGTAGAAAGTGTTAATGCCACTATCGAAGGAGATACGATTATTCCGGGAACCAATGGTATCACAGTAAATGTAGACGAAAGTTATAAAAGAATGAAGAAAATTAATGGTTATTATGAAAGTATGTTAATATTTTCCGAAGTAATCCCAGATGAATCAATTCTAAAACAATATGATAAATTTATTATTCGTGGTAATCCTTCCCGAAGTGACGTTGCTCTCCTATTTAAAGTACCAAGCATTACCAATTTAGAAAAAGCATATCAAATATTATTAGAAAAAGAAGTATTAGCAACCTTTTTCGTAGATGGAACGGTGATGGAGAGCAACATGGATTTAATGTATGCTATCGCAAGTGATGGTTTTGAATTAGAAAACTTTGGTTATGAAGACGTCTATAACGAAGCAATGTTTAATTGGACCAATAATATGTTATATTCTCTAACGAATGTAAATCCTATGTTTTGTTACACAGAATACAATAATTATGAAATTCTAAATTTATGTAGCAAGAATAAAATGTATACGGTTCGTCCAACAACAGTAGTGAAATCCAATCCATTCTACACCGTAAAAGATACGCTAAAAGAAGGAAGCATCATAAGTTTAAATCTTACGCAAGAAACGATCAAAGAATTACCAACAATCATTAGTTACATCAAACAAAAAGGATATAATTTAGTAACGTTAGAAGAAGTCATTTCCGAAAATAGAACGGTAGAAAAATAATTGTGTTTTCTACCGCTTTTTGCTATAATAGAAAAGAAGTGTGGTGATGTAGATGAAGAAAGTAGCCGTTATTGTAAATCTTCATAGTGGTTCTCATCAAAATAAAAAAGAACGCTTAAATATCGAAAAATTAAAAACAATATTTTCTAATTATGGATACGATCCCTCTTTTTATATTACCAAGTATTCCCATCATGCGAAAGAGATTGTAAGTTCCTTACCAGAACATTATGATTTAGTTCTTTCTATGGGTGGAGATGGAACATTTAATGAGGTCGTAACAGGAAACTTAGAAAGAAAAAAACCATTCCTTCTTTCACATCTTCCTTATGGTACTACCAATGATATTGGAAGCATGTTTTCTCTTGGCAAAAATCTAGAAAAAAATCTAATATTAATTCTAGAAGGAAAAGTACGTAAAATGGATATTTGTTCCATTAATGAACAACCCTTTGTCTATGTTGCGGGATTTGGCCGTTTTATGAACGTTCCTTATGAGACGCCACGAAAATTAAAGAAAAATTTTGGATATTTGGCTTATCTTTTAGAAGGAGCGCGTGATTTTTTCCGAAATCGTACGCACTTATATGATTTAACTTATGAAATAGACGGTGAAAAGTACAATGGTCTTTATTCTTTTGCTCTAATTTCCAATGCAAATCGTATTGCGGGAATCAATAATTTTTATAAAGATATCAAATTAGACGATAGAAAGTTTGAAGTATTATTTTGTAATATCAAGACAAAAAAAGATATTCTAAGAAGTCTTTTCTATCTAAAAACCAATGATATTACTAAAGTTCCGGGTTTCTATTTTCATAAAACCGATCATTTAAAAATTACGTTTCATGAAAGATTAAGAAAACCATGGTGTTTTGATGGAGAAGAATATGAAAAAGAGAGTACTACTTACGAAATAAAAATTATTCCAAATATTGAGATGTTACTTCCTAAAGCAGTATCAAAGGAGTTATTTTGTCATGACAAATGAAAAAACGGCGTACCAAAAATATGAGGAGCAACTAAAAAAGGCAAAGGAGGAGCCAGCTCGTCCTCGTTTATTGTTACATAGTTGTTGTGGGCCTTGTTCTACTGCTGTACTGGAGCAATTAGCAGATGTTTTTGATCTTACCGTTTTATATTATAATCCTAATATTTATCCAAAAGCAGAATACGAAAGAAGAAGAGACGAATTATTTCGTTTGTTAGAACAATTAGGACAAGTTTCTTATGTAGAACTTCCTTATCGCGAAGAAGAGTACTACCAACAGGTAAAAGGATTAGAAGAATTAGGAGAAAGAAGCAAACGCTGCTACCAATGTTATCTTTTCCGGATGGAACAAGCCGCATCTTACGCGAAAGAGCATCAATTTGACTACTTTACGACAACTTTATCCATTTCTCCTTACAAGAATAGTGCTTGGATTAATGAAATTGGAAAAGAGTTAGAACAAAAATACGGAGTCAGTTATCTATTTTCAGATTTTAAGAAAAAGGGTGGATATCAGAGAAGTTTAGAGCTATCCAAACAATATCAGTTGTACCGTCAAGATTATTGTGGATGCGTATTTTCATGGGAAAAAAGGAGAAAAGAATGAAAGTAGAACAAATCGTGGTAGGACCTCTTCAAGAAAATTGTTATTTGTTAGAAAAAGAGGGAGAAGTGTTAATTATAGATCCTGGAGCAGAAGCAGAAAAGATAAAAGAAAAGATTGGAAATCGAACGGTAAAAAAAGTGCTGATTACACATGAACATTTTGATCACATTGGAGCGCTTTATGATATAATAGAAGAGTACAAGGTAGAAGTTTTCTCCGAAAAGAATATCGAAGAAAAATCTTATTCAGTGGGGGCATTTCAATGGGAAGTAATAGCAACTCCGGGACATACTTCTGATTCGATTAGTTATTACTTTCCAGAAGAAAAGAAGATGTTTGTAGGAGATTTTTTATTTCGTGAATCTATTGGGCGCTGTGATCTTCCAACGGGTGATATCTCCGAGATGGAGAAGTCACTTGAAAAGATCGAGAAATACCCGGATGAAATAAAGGTATATCCAGGACATGGGCCTTCGACCACTCTTGGATGGGAGAAGAATCATAATCCTTATTGGATAAAAAAAGAAGAAAAGAGGTAGTAAATATGTATTTGGATTTAGTAGTGGTATTAGTAATATTTGTATTTGGTTTAATTAAGTATAAGAGATTTTCTAGTTATATCTATCTTTTTTGTACGACAGATATGGCGTTTCGAATATTGACTTTTTTTAACCGGAATATTTCCCTTGGTTCGATCAACGGAGTAATCAGTAAATATATTCCATCTAGCATTTATGATGTAATTGTGAAATATACATCTGATTTGGCAGAAACTATCTTAATTTGGGTATATGTTATTATCTTTGCAATCTTTTTCTATTATACGTTCCAAATTTTATTAAAGAAGAGATGATCTTCTTTTTTTTGTGAAAAAGATTGTTTTTCTTTTTAAATTCTCCTATAATGATAATAAGAGAAAATAGGAGGAAGATCGGAAATGGAAAAGGCCAAGACGAAGCAAGTTGCAAAGATTGCTGTATTTATCACGAGTGTTTTTGTAATATTCTTAAGTGTAACGTATGCATTCATTAATGTGACATTATCGGGAACGAAACGGCAAGTGATTACGGCAGGAGACTTAAGTTTAGTGTTAGAAGAGGATGAGAACAATTTAACCATTGAGAACGCTCTTCCTATGTATGATGAGGTAGGAAAGCTACAAGAAGCTTTTACATTTCGATTAGTAAATAATGGAACTAGTAATATGAACTACACGATCAAGCTAGTAGATATTACAACAAATGCTGATAAGTTATCAACGAGTGATGTGAAGTATTATTTAACAAAAGAGGGAAGGGGAACGCCCGCCTTACTTTCTAGCTTGGAGGACGGAGTCATTGATTCTGGAACCATTACAGAAAAACAAACAATCAATTATACTCTTCGTTTATGGATTCGAGATGGAGTAACGGATAATACTGCCATTTCCGGAAAAAGTTTGAGTTATCGAATCGATGTTGACGCAACACAGGAAGTTACTAATTCTTGTATTCTAGTAGAAAATGGAGTGGATCAAAGTGGTGCCAATGCTCCAGTATTAACTTCTGGAATGATTCCAGTTGTTTACGATGAATGTGAAAAAACTTGGAAGAAAGCAGATGTCGATGGAAAATGGTACAATTACGATACCCAAAACTGGGCGAATGCGGTAACGGTTACAGAAGAGAATCGTTCTACCTATATGAGTGCCCCAGCCGGAACCCCTATTTCAATGGATGATATCAATACGATGTGGGTATGGATTCCAAGATACGAGTATCAATATACAAATTTGTCAGATCAATATGCTGGTGGAACACAAGAACAACCTGGAGAAATTAAAGTTAATTTTATAGCCTCTTCTCAAACATCACCAAGTGATTCTAATACTTATAAAATACCGGAAGGATTTACCTTTGGAGGAGAAGAATTATCTGGTCTTTGGATAGGAAAATTTGAAACAACAGGAAATATATCTGCAGCCTGTACCGATGAAACCTGCGCAACAGCAGATTTAAGCATCAAACCAAATTTAGTTGCAGTTAGAAATCAAACAGTATCTAGCTTCTTTTATGCGTCTCGTGCTATGCAAAATAGTACTAATGCGAACAAGTATGGATTTGATAGCGTAGGAGATGGAACCATGGATGTCCATATGACAAAAAATAGCGAATGGGGCATTGTTGCTTATCTTTCGCAAAGCAAATACGGAAAATATGGAAACTCTGCTTATTCAGGAGCGAATAAAGAAATATATCAAAATAAATCCGCGACTTTTACAACAGGAATGAGCAATGGAACGCCAAGCCAAGAAACTGCCGGTACGCAAGTTCCTTATGATACTCCTGATACAGGATATGGAGCGAGCACGACCGGAACCATTTATGGAGTTTACGGTATGTCCGGAGGAGCAGCGGAATATGTGATGGGAAATTATAATAGTACGGTAAGAGCTAGTGGCTTTACGAATTTCCCAGATAGTAAATATTACGATTTATATGCGTCTGATGATGCGTCTATTGGATATAAATCAGGAGATGCGACTTATGAAACAACTGCGTGGTATAATGATTTTTCTCGCTTTGTAGCTTCTGCTAATCCTTGGTTTCTTCGAGGTGGTAGTTACAACTATATTACTACTGCAGGAATCTTTTATTATAGTGATTACAACGGTGGTAGTTCTTACGATTATATTGGTGCAAGATATACCATCAAACCATAAGTCAAGGGAAAAACACAATTCCGTCTAACCAAGATTGTAATTGTGTTTTTGTTTGCCATTATGTGGATAAAAGAAAAGAAAAAATCCATCTTATAAATGGGTGAAGAATATGAATATTTTAATAACAGGTGCTGCAAGTGGAATCGGGTATGACTTAGCCAGAGTTTTAGCTTATCGACATCATCAAGTATATGCATGTTGTCATACGGAAGCATCTTACGAAAAAAGAAAGAGCGAAGAAACTCCTTATCTTCATTTTCGCAAACTAGATATTATCAAAATAGAAGATCTTTCTATCCTAGAAGAAATACCATTTGATTGTATCGTAAATCACGCAGGAATAGCAATTGGAGGAAGACTCATCGATCGAGTAGAAGAGGGGAAGTTAGAAGAAAATTTTGAAGTGAATGTCTGGGCGACGATGCGTCTCATTATTCGCTATATCAAAGATTGTCAAAAAGAAAACCGATCAGGGAAAGTGTTGATTACCTCTTCTCTTGCTGGGTATTTTCCACTTCCTTATCTTGGATGCTATGTCAGTACAAAAACAACTCTTACAATGCTTTCTCAAATATTACGCCGGGAATGTAAATTAGAAAATCTTCCTATTTCCGTAAAATTAATTCAACCGGGAGCGTATCATACAGGATTTAATCAACTGCTTCTATCCGGAGTAGAGGAGGAGAAGATGTATCAAAAAGGAAGAAAATTATTTTTCTTGCTAGAACAAAACGAAACTCACACCATTGTCAATAAGATGGTGAAAGCAATTGAAAGTTCTTCTTCGAAATTTTTATATCGCGCTCCATGCTACCAAGCATTTCTTACCAAATGTTATCAAATATTTTCAAAAGTCTAAAAAAAATATCGAGCTTATTCCTCGATATTTTGTGTTGCTTCCAAAAAGATCTCTTCATCGAAAAAGTGCTGTTGATCATCTTTTTCAAACAATTCTTCTGTAGTAATTAGAAAATATTCGTAATCAATAATTTCATTTCCGTTATCTAGTACCGGATCATCCCAAGTCAAATCGAGATGTAACCAAGTATCATTGAGATAAACCAAATTCCAGATGTGATTTTCACTAGAAATTTTAAAATTAGGAATTCCTAAACGATCTAAGAAAAGCATCATTGCATCCGAATATCCACTACAAACTCCGTATCCCTCAATCAACGGACCATAAGCAGTAGTAGATTGATATTCGCTGATTTGTTCATCACTTCGTGCAGAATCATATTTCGTATTTTCGATAATATAATCGTGAATTGCCTTAATTTTATCTTCCTGTGTCATCGTATCATTCGTTACTTCTTGTAATACTTGATCCACTTTCTGCTCTAACGCATCGATCATCTCATCACTATAAACCGGTTGAATTCGAAAAACGATTTTTCCTGTCGTATCATACCGAACTGTTTCCAAATCTTTAAAATTATTATAAGGAGCCACAAATCCATTAATATTAGATAATAACATTTGATTATTCGAAATATAATCAATATCCGAAATACAATTCGTATACTCTTCTGCACAATAGAAAGTAAATTCATCCATTCCAGAATTTAATACCGTATAAAAAATATTTATTAAATCCTTTTGCTCATTCGGTTCAAAATCATTTGTTCTCTGTACATATAAAAAATCATAATCTCTAGCATACGAATTGCTTTCTAAGACATCACTTTCCCTCTTTTCCGTCATAAAGTGAAGGGTAATAAATTTTGCTAATGGCTCTCTTCCCAAATATACCGCAAGTAGAAGAATAAAACCCAACAATAAAAACAATGTTTTTTTCAAATCCATCTTCCTTTCTAATGGTATTATATCAGAAATTGAAAAAAAGAAAAAGAGTAATTACTTACTCCATTGTATTTACTGCTTTTGTTAATCTTGATTTTAATCTAGCCGCTTTGTTAGGATGTGCTAGTTTTGCGTTAACTGCTTTATCAATACGCATATTTGCTGTTTTTAAAGCTTCTGCTGCTACTTCTTTTTCTCCAGATTTTACTGCTTTTTCTACTTTTTTAATAGCAGTTTTCATACTAGAGTTAACAAGGGTATTTTCTTCTTTTCTTCTAGCAGAAACAAGAACACGTTTTTTTGCACTTTTAATATTTGGCATGTTTTCACCTCTCTTTTTTTAGTAACGAATTCATTTTATCAGAAATTTCTAAAAAATGCAAATAAAAGTGTACATTTTTGGAAAAAATATGGATAAGGGTGAGAATATGCATGAAATCGATCTAAAAAAATACAATGTACGAACAGATTTAGTGGTAGACATTTTGAAGGAAACGGATAAAACAGGAGTAACGGTAGAGGAGAGAGAATCCTCCTCCATTAAAGTCAGTAATATTCAGCTAGAAAAAGAAAACGCGTTAGGGAAAAAAGAAGGACGTTACATTACGATTAGTTTTCAAGATGTTACCGATCATGATAATCGAAAAAAAGTAGAAGAAGTTTTTGCGAGCGAATTAGAAAAATTATTAGAACTTCATCATTTGACGAAGAAAAAATGTTTAGTAGTAGGTCTTGGAAATAGTCAGTCCACTCCAGACTCGCTCGGACCGAAAGTAGCGGGAGGAATTTTAGTAACCAGATACTTATTTGAAATGGAAAAAGTACAAGTAGAAGAAAACTTTTCCAATGTGGCATCGATTACTCCGGGAGTCAGTGGTACAACGGGAATTGAAAGCAGCGATATCCTTCATGGGATTATTCATCAAATCCATCCGGACTATGTGATTGCAATTGACGCGTTAGCCTCTTCGAGCATTGATAGAATGAACCGAACAATTCAAATGACCGATACAGGAATTCACCCAGGATCCGGAGTAGGAAACAAGAGAAAAGAAATTTCAGAAGAGACCGTTCATATTCCTGTAATCGCTATTGGTATTCCCACGGTCATTGACGGAGTCACCATTGTAAGTGATACGATTCAATACATGCTTCAACAGTTTAGCTATCACAAAGAAAATATAGGAAAATCTTCTTGGAAATTAGCTCCTGTCACCAATCAAAATTATTTGAACCAAGAAAAAGAGTTAACACAAGAAGAAAAAGAACAATTGTTAGGAATGGTCGGAGGATTAAGCGAAGAAGAAATGAAATCTTTGATTTTCGAAGTGCTGACACCGATTGGCTACAATCTAATGGTAACCGTAAAAGAAATGGATTTTATTACCGAAAAACTAGCAAGTGTTTTGATTCACGGAATCAATCGCGTTTTACACGGAAAAGATAGTAAAATTAAATAGAAAGTTCCCGAATTATTAAAGGGACTTTTTTTAACGACTAAAT
The DNA here is from genome assembly GCA_944332535.1 of uncultured Bacilli bacterium. GTDB lineage: Bacteria > Bacillota_I > Bacilli_A > RF39 > UBA660 > MGBC162581. The sequence goes on along the minus strand of CALVKE010000095.1, from coordinate 68 downwards.
TCCCAGCCCGAAATTTAATTTATTCCAATTTCCTTTTGACAAATAGGATTATTTTGTATTGATTATAT
>CALVKE010000094.1 GCA_944332535.1 uncultured Bacilli bacterium | reverse complement strand
AATCATAGATAATTTATTCTACTGTAACCGATTTGGCAAGATTCTTAGGTTGATCGATAGAACAATTTCGTTCCTTTGCTACATAATAAGCAAGTAACTGAAGAGGTAAAATAGCAAGGATTGACTGATATAGAAAATCAGTATCTTCTACCTCTATAATATAATCAAAATCAAAGGACCGTCTTAATCGATGCGGAATGACTAATACTACGCGAGCTCCTCTTGCTTTCACTTCCATTAAATTATTAATGGTTTTTTCTAAAAGCCTTTCTTCGGTTGCTATTCCAATCACAAAAGTTCCCTCTTCTATCAAAGAAATCGTTCCGTGTTTTAACTCTCCTGCCGCATAACTTTCGGCGTGAACATAAGAGACTTCTTTTAATTTTAACGCAGCTTCTTGACTAAGTGCATAATCAATTCCTCGCCCTATAAAGAAGACGTGTTCTTGATCTTTCATCTCTTTCGCTAATTGTTTTACGATCTCTTCCTGATAAGAAGCACGCATTTTCTCTGGAAGAGAGACATCCATCTTTTGCTTGGTCAAATACTGAATCAAACAGCAAGCAACGAAAATTTGACTAACATATGCTTTCGTGGACGCTACTGCTACTTCTTCCCCACAGCGAGTATAAAGAACGTAATCGCTGATTCGACTAATAGAACTATCAAACACATTCACAATAGAGAATGTATCACATCCATGTTCTTTCGCAATTTGTAATGCTTTTAAAGTATCTGCTGTTTCTCCGGACTGGGAAATAAAAATAGTAAGTACTTTTTTATCTAAAAATAAGGTTTGATAACGAAATTCGCTCGCTAAAAACACTTGCGTCTCAAGAGATAAAAGCCGTTCTAAAAACTGTTGAAAAATAAGACCTGCATGCATTGCCGTACCACAAGCAATAATTTGTACTCGCGAATATTTGGAAAAATCAGGAATCGCCCTTTTTAATTGTTCATAATCGTTGCTCGTATAATAATTCATAAGAGACGAGACGATGCGAGACTCTTCCATAATCTCTTTTAACATATAATGTTCATAGTCCCCCTTCGAAGAAGAAACAAACTCCTCTTCATAAATACGATTCTCTTTCTGAATTTCTATTCCATCTTTTTGATAGAAATGAAGCGCATCTTCCCTCAATTCACAAATCTCATAATCTTCTAATACAAAATATTCTTTCGTATCCTTTAAAAAAGCATGAATATCACTTGTCAAAAAATATCCGTTTTCTATTTTCCCGACCACTAATGGACTTTCTTTTTTTAAACACCAAATAGATGAACTATGGAAACAAAGAATTGCCAATGCGTAAGAACCTACGACTTGCTTTTGAAATTCGACTAACACTTCCGGAAAAGAAGATATCTTCTGATATAAAAAATCTAAAAAGGCAGCGACCACTTCGGTATCTGTCTGCGTATGAAAACAGTACCCTTCCTTTTGGAGTTGTTCTTTTAATTTCTGATAATTTTCGATAATTCCGTTGTGAACTACCGTAAAAGAACCAACCGTATGAGGATGAGCATTTTCTCTTGTTGCTTTTCCGTGAGTTGCCCATCTAGTATGAGCAATTCCTTTTGTAAAAAACAAATTTTCATTTACTTCTTTTCGCAAATCAGAAATCGGCCCAACTGCCTTCTTTACCTCTATCTTATCCTCTTGCCAATAAGCAATTCCCGAAGAATCATATCCTCGGTACTCTAATTTTTCTAAGGCTTGAATCAAAAAGTTTAAATTTCTTTTTTCTCCAATATAGCCTACAATACCACACATAAGTTTCCTCCACAACAAAAATTCGTGTAGGATATGCTTTTGTTGTAATATTGATTTTACTTTTTGTAACATATCTTTCGATTTACACGAAACCGCAAGTAGCATCCGCCGAATCTTTCGATAACTACTGACCTCGTCTACTGTTTCCAGTACTGGCGCTAGTAAAAGGACTCCTTTCTGATTTTCTTTTACTTTATTTTATTATATACAAAAAGAAAAAAAGTGTCAAAAAGACACTTTGGCATACCAATCTAATCACTTACTTTATAAATATCAAAATGGCATCAAGAAAAAGATTTATGGTTTTAGCGAACAACGAGTTCCGGATCCTGTATTGCCAGAAGCACCAGAATATTGAAAAACCCCAGCATCAGAAATACTAGTATTGCTTCCTCCTCGTCTAATCCACATACCTAAAGATCCCCAAGAAACCGAAAGATCCATATACCAACCAACCGTCTCATAAGTCGCATCCCCTGCTTTATATCCAACAGATGCAGATGCAGAAGTATATAAATCGTAATATTTCCCGTCTGGGAAACTAGTAAAGTCACTAAATCCTGCCATATTATTATAATTTCCCATTACATTTTCAGACGCACCACCGCTCATATCATACACTCCATAAATCGTTCCCGTCGTACTTGCCCCATATCCTGTATTTGGTGTATCATAAGGAACAAGCTGCGTACTGCCATTCACTTGACCTGGCATTCCACTACTCATCCCTGTGATATAAGAAGTAGATTTATTTTGATATATTTCTTTATTGGCTCCGGAATAAGAAGGGTTTCCATATTTTCCATATTTACTTTGGGAAAGATAAGCAACAATTCCCCACTCCGTATTTTTGGTCATATGAATATCCT
>CALVKE010000093.1 GCA_944332535.1 uncultured Bacilli bacterium | reverse complement strand
ATATCTTGTAACAGTCGTTGTTCTTCCTGAATTATCAGTTGCAACAACGGTTACGGTTGTTGTCGTATTGGCACCCAAACTGATTGCTCTACTCCATGAGTTACCTGATATTGTAGCTGCGACTCCATTCACTGTCACACTTCTAATTCCAGAATTATCGCTAGCAGTTCCACTTACGGTATAACTAGATGATGTGGTATACGTTGGAGAAGAACTGCTTGTTCCGGTCGGTGCAGAAACGCTCAACATTGGATTGGTTGTATCGGTCCACTGTGCATATAACGTTTGATTAGCAGTAATTGTTACTTTCGTTGTACTTGTAACTTTTGTTCCTCCACTCGATGCTGTATACCATCCATTAAACGTATATCCAGTTCTCGTTGGCGTTGGTAATGTTCCGTATGTGGAATCATATGTCACATTTTTACTTGCCGTGGATGTGCTTCCTCCATTAGCATTAAACGTCACAACATAAGTGTTAGCTTGCCAATTGGCAGTAAGCGATGCATCTGTTGCTCCCATGCTAAACACTTTATCCGTCATACTTCCGTTTGCTCTCGTCCAACTCGTAAACGTATATCCAGTTCTTGTTGGATTCTCAATCGTCTTCGTCTCTTCGTAATACATCGTATAACTAGTATTACTACTACTGCTATTATAAACTCCTCCATTTGGATTCACTGTTAACGTATATTGATTGCGACTATAGTAATAATCTACTTTATTTTTTACTGGAGGGTCTTCATCTACCTGAATTGTAATTGTTTGACTTGCTGGAGAAGTAAATCCAGTGTAAGCAAATATATTAGGCGTGACTTGACTTCCAAAATCTGCTTCTCCTCGTCCGGTATCCGCATCAACTAAAGTATACCCGCTTCCTCCAATATTTTGCTTATAATGATAACTGATCCATGGATATTGATTTACTTTCCAATTTGCTGTTAACGTGGCATTTTCTGTCCCCATCGTGAATATATTCGAGTTTAAGCTACTTCCCTTTCCGCTGACACTCCATCCTGTAAATGTATATCCTTCTTTGGTTGGATTTACGATTTCTTTCGTTGTTCCTGAAATCATCTTCATACTTTGAACAACATTCGAACCATTCCAACTTCCACCAGAAGGATTTATCGTTAATAAAAACTCATTAGCTGTCCAATTGGCAGTTAAAGTGGCATTTTCTTGCCCCATCTTAAAAATATTTCCTTCTATCTTACTTCCTGCTCCAGAAATACTCCATCCCGTAAACAAATACCCTTCCCTCGTTGGAGGTGCAATTTCCATTGTCTCCTCATACTCTAAATGAATATTTTGCTCTCCGGATGAGTTTTCCCATGTTCCTCCATTTGGATTAATCGTTAACGTGTATTGATTGCGATTCCATCTGGCATATAAACATCCATCCGACAAAACCTCAACCACACTTCCATCGGTAATCAACTTTCCTTCTTTCGTATACCATCCATTAAAAGTAAACCCTACTCTCGTTGGAACTGGTAACTCTTCATAAAGGGTTCCATAAGTGTATTTTTTGGTAGAAATATCCACCTCTCCACCTTCCGGTAAAAACTGAACTTCTAACAAAGAATATGGAGTTACTATCGCATTCCTTCCCTCTTCTAATACCAGCTCGTTTCTAATTAGGCCGCCCTGAATTCCAATGGGAAGAACTATGGTCTGACTTGATTCGTTTTCGATTCGAATTCTTATTACTTTCTGTTCACTTCCCTTTATTTCTCCACTAGCAGAATCATCTTCTGGTAGCGCCCAATAATAAATAGTTGCCCCCTCTGGCAAATTTCCTTCATAATATAATTGATAAAGAGCATCAATTGGATTCTTGCTCGTTACTTGAATGGTAAACTCTTCTACGGACTTTTCCGCTACTGTTACTCGCCCTTCTTCATCAAAGGCACTGCTTTCTAATTCAAATGTCAAGTCCCCTACAACAAACGCCAAACTTTTAATTGTATCTCTCTTTTGAAAAATGGCAAAAGACGTTCCAAAGGCCAAACATGTTAACATAATCAAGGAAGTTCCAAAAATAAGTAGTTTCTTCCTATCTCTCTTTTTAAGAGATCTACTTAAATTGACCCCCCCCCGGAACGTATTTTCGAATACTATACTTCTTCATTTTCTTACTTCCCTTCTCGATTATTTTCATTTTCATTATACCATCTTTCTCTAAAAATACCAACCAGAAATTATTTTACTGTATTTTTAATCTATGCGAAATTTTGTTGTTGGTATATTATGTAATTTATTAGTTTTATTTGTAAATTTAAAAATTTAACGATATAATAGTAATAGATAAATCAATCATGAAGGAGGTCTACATGACAATTGAACTTATATTATCTTTTTTTCTAGTGGGAATTTTACCAACTTGCCTCTTGTTCTATTCGAACGCAAAGAGTTATTCGAAGCCGAAAAGTGCTATTCTTTCTTTTTTATTTTTAATATTTCCTTGTGTAGTCTTTTTCTTTTACTATAAGACGACAGGAGAGAGTCCTCAAGCACTAGATATCATCTTGGGTTCTATTCTTTGCTGGTTATTTAATTGGCAAGCCTTTCAAGGAAAAATCGGGTTTGATAAATTAATAAAGTCCGCCGTTGTTATTGCTCTTTTTTTCCTATCTTCCTTTGTTCAAATCATTCCAATTTCCCTTTTTCATATTACTTCTAGTAATCTTACTCCCGCTGTTGAAACGTATCTTACCCTATTTTCGGATACTTTCTTAGCCATTGTATTAATTTATCTTTATTACGATGATTTGAAAAAAGGAATTTTGGAATTAAAGAAAAATTTTAATCAGTTATTTGATGTTAGTTTTCGTTACTGGTTTCTTGGATTTTTAGGAATGATGGGGTCGAATTTATTAATTCAGTTAGTGGCTCCTCAAGCTGTTGCCGGAAATGAACAGGCGGTACAAGGAATGATTGATGTTTCTCCTTGGATTATGCTAATTTGTGCTGGAATTTTAGCTCCTATTATTGAAGAGATTACCTTCCGGAAGGCATTTCAAGATATCTTCCGTTCCCCTACTTTCTTTGTTTTAGCAAGTGGAATTGTATTTGGTTCCCTTCACGTCGTCTTTGCTTGGGAAAGTTTTTATGATTTTCTCTATATTCTTCCTTATGCTTCTCTTGGTACTTCCTTTGCTTACATGCTTCACAAAACCAAAAATATTACTTCTTCCATTATGATGCATATTTTGCATAACTCCATGATTATTCTTTTATCTATATTGACGGGGATGATTATTCGATGAAGAACCGAGTAGAAAAAAACAAAAAAATAGAGCAACAAATCGTTCAAGAAGAAAGACAGAAAAAAATCTTAAGCGTTGGGAAAAAAATCGTTATTTCTCTCTTTGTCTTTCTTTCTTTTGTGTTTGCTTCCTTTTATTGGATGCGTTTTATAGAAACAAAGAGATTAGTAGTAAAAGAAATAAAAGTGGAAAACGAATTACTTCCAGAATCTTTGTCCGGACTAAAATTAGTTCATTTTTCTGACCTACATTATAAATCTACGACGGGAGAAAAAGAGTTAAAACAACTAGTAGAAGAAATCAATCGATTGAAACCAGATATTGTAGTATTTACAGGAGATCTTTTAGATGAAAATGTCTCTTATACCCAAGAAGACTTTACTACACTAACTACTCTACTACAGGAAATTGAAAGTGATATATCGAACTATTATATTAAAGGAGAAGAAGATTATGCTTTTTCTAATGTAGATCAGATATGGCAAGATGCTTCGTTTCTCTCTTTAGTAAATCAAAATGATCGTATTTATGGACGTGATGAAGAATGGATTCAAATTTTAGGGATCGGTTCTGAATTAAAGCAAGACTTTCACTTTGAGGAATCCTTCCAAGGAATCGAAGAAAATCATTTTACCATAGTTCTTTTACATGAGCCAGATGCAATACGAGAGATAGAAGATAAAACCGTGCAACTTGCATTAGCAGGACATTCTCACGCCAATCAAATTGCAATTCCTTATATAGAAAAATTATTTATGGCGGATAATGCCAAAGAATTTTATAAAGGAAGTTACTCTTTGGGAGAGACGACTTTATATGTGAATTCCGGAATTGGAACTTCTTACCAGCAAAAGTTACGCCTTTTGAATCCACCTACTATAAATTTTTATCGAATTGTAAAAAAATAAAGATCTCTAAATTGGAGTATCATACATTTCCAATTTTAGAGATTCTTTTTTATAGCTATTTTCCAAAAATTTACTTGTCTACTATCCAATTTGCAGTTAAGGTAGCATCTCCGTAATAAGAAGCATAGGTAGGACGACTTGCTTGAATTAACTGATCTGCTTTTATATTACGAATAATAATATCCTTGATATCAAAATCAATAGCGACATCCCTGAGAATTAAATTTCCTGTATAGATTTCAAAATGAGGATAAAGAGAACTGGTGCCCCCGTCCGTAGTGCTTTTAGCATTTAAAGTTCGACTCATTCGAATTGTCTTCCACTCTCCTATAACGGCATCCTCTGGATGAATTATATATGATACGCGATCAATAGTAAAGTAATCATTATTCACACTCGCAAGTCGAAATTCTAAGAGAGACTCTTGCAACGCATTGATGCGAACTTTAAATTCAATTTCATAAGTATTGCGAAGAGTATAATTAAAGTCTGGAAAATTGACAGCAAGCCAATTGTTTCCCGAAAATTCTTGATCACCGTAATATTTAATGTTCCAATAACTTTCCCCGTTTTCTTCCTTTTCTGTAACAGAATCCCATCCGTTATAACTAATCGGAAAAGTGTTGGATTCTACATAACTCCCTTTGCCATTAATGGTATACCCATCAAAAGTATATCCTTCCCTGATTGGTGTTTCTAAAAATGTATAGCTGCCGTCCGTCATTGGAAGAGTTGTAATTTCACTGCTACCATTATAGGTTCCGCCATTTGGGTCAATCGTTAATGTCCTTTGTTTAGGTTCCCACTTTCCGTAATACGTTGTGTCTTTGGGTGGTACTAAAAAAGTACTTTCTAACTTTTCTCCTCCATCAACTGCACTATACCATCCGATAAACTGTTGACTTCTGTCCGTGATATCAGCCGGTAACGTTTCAAATGTTTCCCCATAATTTTTCACTTGTTTTATATTATCTACTTTTTCTAGTTTTATATTCGAAAGTTTTATGGTTCCTCCTGTTAAATAATCGGTTCGTAAATTGATAGAAAAATATTTGTTACTTAATTGTTCTTCTGTAAACTTCACTAGTTTATCAACTTGAATTTCTCCGTTTCCAGTAATGCCAGAAGTTGTCCAAACGCCAAAACCAGGACTCCAAGCTGTTACATCTTCTGGTCCTTGAAAATTAAAACTTGAATTTTGCCCACTTGCAACGGTTAAATCAGTATAAGTAAAGAGAAAGGATAATCGATAATTTACCCCTATTTCTACCCCTTCCGTATAAAAAGGAAACAAGTTATAGCAATCATTGTTTTTTCCACTAAATCCAGTAAAGGTAAAAACATCTTCTTCTTTGGTTGGAAAATAATTGGTAGGAGAACTTCCTTCATAGGTTAAAATTACTTCTTTTAGTTCATCGGTTATTGCTATTCCATTTTCATTTAAAACCAACGTCTGTTTTTCGGTTCCTCCCGTAATCAAAAAAGATAACTTCACTTCTTCTTCGCTATTATTGGTAATTCGAATACGAACCTGTTTCTCTTCTGTTTTTCCAATTTTGTCCCTTACCAAATCGTTTTCTGGTAACGTCCAATATTCTACCTTGATTTGTTCTTTCTTCGTGATGTCTTCTAACTGATAATAAAGTTCATAAATAGTGTCGATTTCATTCTTGCTTTGAATCGTAATATA
>CALVKE010000092.1 GCA_944332535.1 uncultured Bacilli bacterium | reverse complement strand
TTTTATGATTCCAACCGTAGCACTAACTGCTAACGCCATTTCCGGAATGCGCGAGAAATATTTGGCAGATGGATTTGATGATTATCTTGCCAAACCAATTAACAAGCAAGAATTGGAAGAAGTTCTTGCAAAATATCTAACATCAGAAGGATAATCTATTACTTTATAGATTCAGTCAATAAGAAAAAATACAAGTTAGACGATTAATTTGTATTTTTTCTATTCACTAGGAGAAAAGAAATATTGTTTTCTTCTTTTTCCTTTATTAGTATAACGTATTATTTTATCGGTTTTTGCGAGGAGGGAAATTGACATTGTCTTAATAAAATGATACGATATACCAAGTAAGGGAGGTTTTTATGAACGTATTAGCAGAGGCACAAAAAAAATTATTAGAAGGAAATTTAAACGAAGAAGAATATAAAAAGTTAGAAGAATCCTATTTAAAATTATATTATAAGTTAAGAGAGAGAAATGATAACCGGTTTTATAGTAAATTAACTTTAGAACAAAGAAAGAAACTTCATAATGTGATACTTGGAATCTACCGCTTAAAAAATAAACTAGGAGGTTTTACTTACGAAGTTATTAGTGATAAAAGATCCGATACCACTCGACCTATCATTTTCGCTTTAACGCATGTTGGAAAATTTGATATTGAAGTAGTAAGTGAAGCAGTCAAAGATCATTATTACTTATTGTCTGGAGATTTTGAACACATTCAAGGAATAGTAGATGCACCATTTTTAGGATTAAATGGAGTATTCTATTTTAATGAAAAAGTAAAAGAAGATCGACAACAAGTGTCTGAAAAAATGATCGACCATTTACAAAATAATGGAAATTTAATGTATTTCCCTGAGGGAACTTGGAATATCATTTCCAATTTACCAGTACTTCCATGTTATTGGGGAATTGTAGATGTAGCCAAAAAGGGAAACGCGATCATTATTCCAATTGCAGCAGAACAATATGGAAAACATTTTAAAGTAAATGTTGGAGAAAACTTTGATATGAACCAATATGGAGATACCAAAGAAGAAAAGACGAAAGCGATCAATGATTTAAGAGATGTTTTAGCAACTTTAAAATGGGAAATATGGGAAACGGAAAAACCTTTGACAAGATCCGAGTTAAGTGGCAGAGAATGGGAAGAGTACGTAGAAGCTCGCTTCAAAGAATGGCCTTACTTTAACAAAGAATATATTAGCAATTTAATATTCAAACCAAAAGATGTAATAGAGCATGATGAAGTTTACGCTCCAATCAAAAAATTAACTCCTAATAAAAATAATGCATTTCTTTTCAATAAGAGATTAAAAGATAGTCCTTTTAAAGAATAAATAACAAGGAGGAATAAAAATGGGGAATGGGTATTTAACTGGTTGTGCGTTAGGAATTGCTGTACTACTTTGTATTATCTTTTACGCCAAAGGTAGCGTTGATAATATTGAGACCAAAATATTCAAATACATGTTGTTATTAAATATTCTGGAATCTATAGTAACAACTAGTATTGTTGCCGTTGCACTAACAATCAATTCTACGCTACTACTTACTATATTGAATCGAATGGATGTAATTATCCTTACTCTTTGGTGTAGTTTTTTCTTTTATTATATTTATAATGTGACAAATAAAAAGAATCCAAAGAAAGTGGTAAAAGGAATTGCCATCATCGATACGATTATTTGTTTACTAGCGTTGGTACTAGATGTTAATATCATTAATCAAGACGGAATATTAAATTCCAATGGACCATTGACAACTTTGGGATTAGTGGGAGCTGCTTTTTATATCGCCCTCATGTTAATTACGGTATTTATGAAAAAGAAAAAAGCATCTTCGGAAATGCAAATTAAATACATACCTTTATATCTATTGATATTTATGACTATCTTGATAGCTGTTTTAAGAATTGTAATACCAGAAATTAATTTTATTTCTATTATGATCAGTTTTATCAGTCTTATTATGATGTTTACGATCGAGAATCCGGATGTCAAAATGAATGAACAGTTAGTTTTGGCAAAGTTACAAGCAGAGAAAGCAAATCATGCGAAGACGGATTTCTTGTCGAATATGTCTCATGAGATTCGTACTCCTTTGAATGCCATTGTAGGATTTAGTCAGATTCTTGCGGAAGACAAAGAAATTCCACCTTCTGCCAAAAGTCAAGTCAAAGATATTTTAATGGCTTCTGAAAGTTTACTAGACATCGTAAATGGTGTATTAGATATCTCTAAAATCGAAGCAAATAAATTAGAAATTGTCAATAATGAATATGATTTACACAAAATTTTGGATGAGTTAGTAGTACTAACGAAAGCTCGAATTGGAGAAAAACCAATCGAATTACAGACCCACTTTGATCCGATGATTCCGCCAGTCTTGTATGGGGATCAGACTCGCTTAAAACAAATTATTCTAAATTTATTAACGAATGCGGCTAAATATACCAAGGAAGGGTGTATTGAATTTACCGTTAATACGGTCAACAAAGAAGGAGTTTGTCGTTTAATTATTTCCGTTGCGGATACTGGAATTGGAATTAAGAAAGAAAATATTGATAAATTATTTACGAAATTTGAACGTTTTGAAATTGAGAAGAGTTCCTCTATTGAGGGAACTGGATTAGGTCTTGCTATCACGAAGCGACTAGTTGAGTTAATGAACGGAAAGATTGTAGTGCAAAGTGTCTACGGAAAAGGAAGTCGCTTTACTGTTGCGATCGATCAAAAAATAGTTGCGAAAGAGCGTTTAGAGGAACCGGTTCCGAAAAAGAAAGCACAGAATTTAAACGGTCAAGGGAAAAAAGTATTAGTAGTAGATGATAATCCACTCAATTTAAAAGTAGCATCCAGGCTTTTAAAGAATTATAACTTGCAAGTAGAAACAGTAGAAAGCGGACAAGAATGTATCGATAAAATTATAGCTGGTGAAAAGTACGATTTAATTTTAATGGATGATATGATGCCAAGGTTAAGTGGAGTGAACACTTTAAAAAAACTCAAAGAAATTCCTACCTATACGATTCCAACCGTGGCACTTACCGCGAATGCCCTTTCTGGAATGCGAGAAAAATATTTGGCGGATGGATTTGATGATTATCTTGCCAAACCAATTAATAAAAAAGAATTAGAAGATGTTATTTCAAAGTATCTTGTGATATAATAGAGGTAGGAGGATTGAAAAATATGAAAGATGTAAATTTGTTGATTTCCAATGGAGTAGAAGTCTATAGTAGTTTAGAATTGTTTGGGGATATGGAAACTTACAATGCGACATTAGAAGATTTTTTAGATGCCGCAGATAAGAAAATGGCAGATATCAAACGATATAAAGAAATGGCAGATATGGCAAACTATGCGATTCAAGTGCATTCTTTAAAAAGTGATGCTAAGTATCTTGGATTTACAAGACTCGCTGAAATTGCCTACAATCATGAAATGGAAAGTAAAGCCAACAACTCTATGTTCGTTTATGAACATTATAATGAGTTGGTGGAAGAAGCAAACCGTATTATTCAATTGGTTCGTACTTATTTAGGAAAGGCACCTGTACAGACTGCTCCGACGCCTTCTGTACAAACACAGAAAGATAAAAAGATATTAGTGGTAGATGACTCGAATATTATTCGAAATATTATCCAAAAAATGTTCGACGATGAATTTGAAGTATTGACCGCGATTGATGGAGGACAAGCGTTGAATATTATTAACGATCCAAACATTGATTTATTCGGAATGCTATTAGACTTGTACATGCCAAATGTTAATGGATTTGCAGTACTAGATTATTTAAAAGAAAAGAATCTATTTACCAAAATTCCGGTTGCTATTATTACAGGAGATAATACTCAAGAAACACTTAACCGTGCATCTGCTTATCCAATTGTTGACGTGTTAAATAAACCGTTTAACGAAAACAATGTTCGTCGAGTAATCGAAGCAATGGCTTTTTGTAAAAATAATTAAGAAAAAAGGAAGAAACATTTAGGAAAAACCTAGATGTTTTTTGCTTTGAAATAGAGTAAAAAAAGTAAAAGATGTGGTATATTCTCCTATCAAAGATAGAACAAAGATTAGAATACAAGCAGATATATTTTAAGTAATGTCGATTATTGCAAAACGAACACATCACTATGTTCTTGCGCACGTATCCTAATTTTTTGAAAATTCCAATAATCAAGCAATTGTATTTTAAAAAGAATTCTGTTATAATAGTAATAAAGTAAAAATAGGCGGGATTTGTTATATTTCGTAGAAGAATGGGAGAGGGATTAGATGGATCAAGAAAAGAAAAAAGGGATTATCAAAATTAGTGTATTTATTACAAGTATTTTTGTAATATTTTTAAGTGTCACGTATGCATTTATTAATGTGACACTATCAGGAACGAAACGGCAAGTGATTACAGCAGGAAATGTAAGTTTAGTACTAGAAGAAGATGAGAATAATTTAACCATTGAGAACGCTTTACCAATGTATGACGAAGTGGGGATGGTTCAGAAAAATCCATTTACTTTTCGTCTTGTCAATAACGGAACAAGTAGCATGAATTACACAATCAAGTTAGTAGATATTACTACAGGAAGTAGCAAACTTTTAACAAGTGATGTGAAATATTATTTAACAAAAGATGGGGCAGGAAGTCCAGCCTTACTTTCCAGCTTGTCGGATGGAGCGATTGATTCTGGAACTATTTCTGGAGAACAAACAATTAATTATACTCTTCGTTTATGGATTCGAGATGGGGTAACGGATAACAATGCTATTTCCGGAAAGAGCTTGAGTTATCGAATTGATGTCGAAGCAAGTCAAGATAGCTCTGTTCCTTTACTAAGTGCTATTGCTAAGCAAGGAGACTACATAGCATACGAGGGAAATAATGGTTGTATGAAAGATGGTATTCCTGTGACGGGGACGTCTGATGCAGAAAGTGGAAATTCCTGCCTTGGATATAATGCCAATGATACTTTGGATATTGATGGTAGTACGTACGGATATTGCTTTAATGAAGATTATAAGTTTTCTGTAAAGGGATGGCGAATCGCTTATACGGAAGATGATCGTGCTTATTTAGTATCGGCGGGGGCCCCTGAATGTAACACAAAAACTTCATCTACTGGTAACGCAACTTATATTAGTGAAGCTAATGAGAAAGCGAAAAAATATTGTAATAGTGCTTTTGTAGATGGGGATTGTAGTGATAATAGTGATGTTTGGGCGATCAATGACGCTGACTTTTATAAAATGACCAGTCAGATCTCAGGAGGAGAGGGAAGACATTTAACTGGTTATTATGGTAGTCCTGATTGTACGGGTACGTCTTCTCCAGCCTGTGGTTATAACAATGATTTAATCGATAATGGAGGAGTTTATTGGTTTGCTGCCTCTTATGATGCCAGAGGCAACAATGGTGTTTGCTGGCATCCGTACAATCGGAGCGTCGCCGGCAACTTTAGCGCGTATGCCTATGGCCTTCGCCCAATCATACGTCTATCGTCTTCTGTCTATGTGACAGGTGGATCTGGTACCATGGATGATCCTTATACGATTGCGAATGAAAAGTAAGTATAAGAACTATTATTTTTTAGACGATTCCATAGAATGTTTATAGTGAAAACAGAAAAGAAAGATACTCTAGTAGGAAGATGTGAAGAGTGTCTTTTTTGTTGTGAAATAGAGTAGAAAAAAGTAAAAGAATGTGGTATACTGAAAAGGAATAAAAAAATAGAAAGAAGGAAGTAAAAATGACGAAAAAAAGTGTCTGGGGGGGGGGTCAGAATTAAATAAAAGATTCTCATCCCTTTCGAGGAGAACGATATTTTTAGGAGGACTTGCTCTTGTTAGTTTGGGAGTCGTGTTCTCGTATTCGCTAGCCCTATTTACTAAGGAAGTAGAGGGAAATAAAGTCGAATGGATTGTAGGAGAGTTTTCTTATCAGTTAGAAAGTAGTGCTTTGGATGAAGATTATAGTATTACGGT
>CALVKE010000091.1 GCA_944332535.1 uncultured Bacilli bacterium | reverse complement strand
GTTAAATAATATTTCACATCACTCGTTGATAATTTGTCATTTCCTGTAGTGATATCCACTAACTTTACCGTATAGTTTACACTAGTTGTTCTGTTATTGACAAGACGAAAAGTAAATGGATCCTCTTGTACCATACCAACTTCGTCAAACATTGGAAGTGCGTTCTCGAGTCTTATATTATTATCGTCCTCCTCCAGTACTAAACTCAAATCTCCTGCTGTGATCACTTGCTTTTTTGTTCCAGATAATGTCACATTAATAAACGCATACGTGACACTTAAGAATATTACGAAAATACTCGTGATAAAGACACTAATTTTGATAATCCCTTTTTTCTTTTCTTGATCCATTTCGATATTCTCCCATTCTACCACTAAATATTTAGTTTAGTAGCTCACCTATTTTTACTTTACTTCTATTATAATCGAGTAACACAGCAATTGCAAATTTTTGTAATTAATTTTTATATTCTTCTATATAAGAACATTCGAAAATTAATCATCTGTTATTTTCCTGTCTACACTCCACCCTTCTTCCAGACTTTTTTTACCAAGAAAATAGCGTATATAATTTGAGAGATAACCAAGACACTAAAGAGAGAGTTCAAACCTTTTTTGACAGGTGTTTATTGCATGAAAAAAAGTAGTATGCCTTCCATACTACTTTCCGTTTATCTAAATTTATTTATGTTTATTTTTCTTCGTTTTTGTTTTCTAGATTGGCTCTTTCTTGTTTTTTCTTCTCGCGACAAGATTTACATCTTTTTGGTTCATGCGTAAACCCTTTTTCTTGATAAAATCTTTGCTCATTTGCTGTAAATAGAAATTCTTCACCGCAATCTACACATTGAATGGTCTTATCTTTGAATTCGTCCACTATATCCCTCCTTTTCTTAATATTTTAGAGTTTTTCTAACTAATATAACCAAGTCTTGAAAAGGACAGATAAAAAGTTAAAATTCTCTTGTGAAATATCCCTTCACACCTATGATTCTAACATACATTCTCAGGAATAGCAACTCTTTTTTCTTCTTTTATGCTTTTCTTATCCCGGTCTTTCTTCCGAACAAATACGACTACGAGTCTTTACTTTTTGAAAAGGAATAATTTTGGAAGAAAAATTTTCCTCTTCCTTTTGTTGTAGACTTTTTAACGTTTCTTGACTGTATTCTTCAATATAAGGGAAAAAGCGTTCTTGATACTTTTGAAGGCGAAGACATTCGTGAGTAAGATAAGTAATATAAGTAATAACTTCTTTCGAAGAAAATAGTTCCGGACAGTGTTCTAGGAATCGATTGATCGTTGTTAAAAAGTAGAATAAATCAATTCGCAAAGAATTAAGATCATAGTCCATTACGTTTAATTGAATTAAATGATGGTAATCTTCCTCTAAAAATTTAATGATATCTTGTTTGGTTAACGGAACTTCTTCCGAAATCTTGCGTTTTTCTCGCTCTTTGGCAATATCTTCTGCCAACTGTTTTTTCTTTTCCTCTTCTGTTAACGCTTTGGCTTCTTTCCTTTTTTGAAAAATCCCCTCTCGAAGAAACCAAAGATCCTCTTCTTCTCGATTTTCTAGAAGAATCGCATTTAATAAGTCTCCCAATTTTTCTTCGACTTCTTTCTCTAGATAAAGAAAATTATATTCTTCTAATACTTCCAAAGTAGTCTCTAAAAAGGAAAGTGCTACTTCTTTATGACGGTACATTCGAATAAGAGTGGGAAGATTATAGATAAATAAAGTAGATGGAACACAGGAACGTTTTATAACTTGTGTATCTTTCATATTTGGCCTCTTTTTCTTTCTTTATAATTCTAATTGAATCAACTCACAAGTGTCTAATTTTTTCTGTTTCTTTTTCGCTTGGAATAATGCTTGATAAATTTCTTGGTATTCTTCTACAAATACAAAGTCTATTTGATTTAAAACCTCTTCTGGAATTTCCTCTAAATCTCTTTGATTGAAAGCTGGTAAGAATATTTTTTTCACTTTCTCTTTGTGTGCACCGATTACTTTTTCTCTTACTCCGCCGATTGGTAATACCTTTCCACGAAGAGTCATTTCTCCCGTCATAGCAACGGTCGTCGGAATCTTGGTATTCGTTAAAATAGAGAGTAATGCAGTTGTAATACTCACTCCAGCAGATGGTCCTTCTTTTCGAACGGCGCCCTCTTCCACATGAACATGGAAATCATTTTTAGAAAATACATCTTTGGAAACGCCAAACTTTCTAGCATTGGCTTTGATATAAGAAAGGGCTAAGATGGTACTTTCGCGCATTACTTCGCCAAGGGATCCGGTCATGGTTAATCCTCCCCTTCCCGGATACATCGTTGCCTCTATTTTTAATGTATCTCCGCCATAAGGAGTATAGCTAAGTCCATTTACGACACCAACTACTCCCTTTTCTTTTTTCTTTTCTTGTGAATATAGTTCTTTTCCTAAATATTCAGGAAGATTTTTCTTCGTAAGAGAAAAGGTTTGACATTCTCCCATAATATTTTTCTTGATATATTTTCTTAATATCTTTTGGATGAGACGCTCTGCTTCTCTCACACCGGCTTCTTTGGTATATGCGCGAATCATCGTAAGAAGAACGTCATCTTTGATGCGAATATTCTCATTTTCTAGTTGATATTCTCGAATCGTCTGAGGTAGGATGTGATGTTTGATAATTTCTAATTTTTCGTATTCTGTATAACTAGATAGTTCTATTACTTCTAAGCGATCTAATAATTCTGGTGGAATTTGATCGATATAGTTAGCTGTCGTAATAAAAAGCACTTTACTTAAATCGTATTCTTCTTCGACAAAATGATCTACAAAATGACTATTCTGTTCTTTATCTAAGGCTTCTAGTAAACTACTAGCTGGATCCCCATGAATACTTTTAGCCATTTTATCAATCTCATCGATGATAAATACCGGATTGATCACTCCGACCTTTTGCATTCCTTGAATAATCATTCCAGGCATTGCTCCAATATAAGTCTTACGGTGTCCTACGATATCGGCTTCATCTTGAATTCCTCCGACACTAATTTTGGCACATTTTCGGTTTAAGGCTTCGGCTATGCTTTTGGCAAGAGTGGTTTTTCCAACACCAGGAGGTCCTACTAAACAAAGAATAGAACTTGCATTCGCATGCGTTCTTTCTCGAAGGGCAATGTATTCTAAAATACGTTCTTTCATCTCTGTTAATCCATAATGATTTTTATTCAAAATGGCAGCAATTTCTTGAAAATCAGTCCGATCCTCTGTTTCTTCGCTCCAAGGAAGGGAAAGCATCAATTCAATATAGTTACGAATCGTCCCACCTTCTGGATGAGTTGATGGCATCGCTTCTAATCGATTGATTTCTTTTTCAATTCTTCTTTTGATGGCTTCCGGACAATCTAGTTGTGCTAAGCGATCCCGAAATTGAACAATCTCGCTATCTTGATCGAACGACTCCCCCAACTCTTCTTTAATCGCTTTGATCTTTTCGTGTAAGACAAATCTTTTTTGTTCTTGTTCTAATTTTCTTCCGACTTTTTCGTCAATTTGACGTTCCAATTCTAAAATCTGAAAATAATGACGAATATCGATAATTAGCATTTCTGCTCGACGAATGGGATCTATCTCTAGTAAATATTCTAACTTTCTCTCCTTTGTAAAATCAAAAGAGAATGCTACAATATCCGTTAAAGTGTCCAAGTCGTTTTGATAAATAATTTGATTCGTAATACGACTTCCAAAATCGGTCGTTCCTTGTACGTATTCGGCGATCATGCTCTTGATTGTTCTTAAATAAACAATTTCTTCTTTCGGATCAATTTCTTCAGTTAAAAGAGGTTGCGTTTTAGCAAAAATTTGACCTTCTTCCTGATAAAACTTTTGAATAGCAACTCTTCTAATTCCATGAAACGTAACTCTTATTTTCTGATTGGGCATCTCCATTTTCATTGTAATTTGTGCTAGTATTCCGATGGTACACAATTCTTTTAAAGAAGGATTTTCTTCTAGTGGATCTTCTTGATTCACTAATAGAATTTGACCTTTAAAATATTTTTCTGCTGTATCCAAAAGTTTTCGGATACCTTCTCCTTCTATATCCATTCGAATATCCATGGAGGGAAAAAGTGTTACTTCTCTTAATAAAAATACTGGTAGATTCTGACTAGACATTTTCACACCTCCATGCAATTACTTTCTATTATATAAATTTTACAGGAAAAAATCTAGTCTTTTCTTTCTTTTTTCCAAGAAAAAAACTGGAAGAACTTTCCAGTTTTAACTGTTGTTTGCTGGGTCTTGTATTACGACATCCACTCTACCATGGTAGTGTCTTCCCATTACTTCTTTTCCAGCAGTAGATGCAATCCAAAGCCGTAGTTCATAATCATAAGATTGGTTAACTCCTTCTACCAGTCCAATAAACCCACTGTCAATTTCATAGTCGTTCAAATTGCTAATGTAGTCTTCTTTGACAACTTCCCCATCTTTTATGAGTTGTACTTTGATGGCTTCTTCTTGTAGAAGGTTATTTCCGCAATTATCTTCTTCGATCGCTTCTTCGTCTGGTACGAGTTTCATTACATAATTAGCAGCGACAGTACCAGTATTTTTTAAAGTAAAGCGATAAGGTTCCGTCTTTCTTCCCACTTCATCGTACACGGGGAAAGAATCTTCTTGACGAATTCCTAGCTCTCCATTATCATCTACTATAATATTTAAATTAGCTGTATACATGATGTTTTCTTGTCGTCCACTTCTTTGGTATGAAAAAAATCCATAAGATGTTGCTATTAATATAATAACCATCACAATTCCTAGAAAAATAAGAAATATTGCTGCTCCTTTTCTCACATCTAGTGCTTTCTTCTCTTGTTTCATTCGCTTCACCAACCTATTTTATACTATATTCATTATATCATATTTTTTCTATTTAACAAGAGGTTCTTGAGCGTTTTTTCTTCTGGTTTTTTTCAACAAAGAAAAAAGCAATTCTTTCGAATCGCTTTTTTATCGATAGTTATCTGCTTTTTGTTCCATGAAGCTTTGTGGATGTTTACATACTGGACATACTTCTGGTGCTTTTGTACCGATATATACATGTCCACAGTTACGACAAATCCAAATTTTATCTTCTTTCTTTTCAAATACTGTTTTGTCTTCTACATTTTTAAGAAGTGTTAAGTATCTTTCTTCATGTTCTTTTTCAATTTTTGCTACTGCATCAAACAAATAAGCAAGTTCTGTGAATCCTTCTTCTTTTGCAGTTTGGGCAAATTCAGCATACATTTCTGTCCATTCGTAGTTTTCTCCAGATGCTGCATCTTTTAAGTTTTCCATCGTATCTGGAACTTGCCCTCCGTTCATGTATTTGAACCAAAGTTTTGCATGTTCTTTTTCGTTGTTTGCAGTCTCTTCAAAAATAGCAGCAATTTGCTCATATCCATCTTTTTTTGCTTGAGATGCATAGTAAGTATATTTATTTCTTGCTTGACTTTCTCCAGCAAAGGCTGTTTTTAAGTTTTCTAATGTTTTACTTCCTTTTAAATCTTCGTATTTCATTTTTATACCTTCCTTCTTTTTTTATTTATATTAAAGGAACTTTGTCCTTCAATAACTCACTTTTGTTTTGATAAGACGTATGAAGTTGTTCTTTTGCAATGGGACTTCCTACTTCTTTCAAATAATCTCGATAAATTTTTTGAATATCTGGATTTTCATGAGCCATTCTTATTGTACTCGAGTTATCCAATTGATACAAGCCCTGAATGCGTTTTTTTCGCACGTTTTCTTGCTCAGAAATAGCACTGAGAGGTTGTCCTCCTCCACCAATACATCCTCCTCGGCAATTCATGACTTCGATGAAATGATATTCTTTTCCTTCTTCCTTCATTTTTGAAAGAAGAAGACGTAAACTTGGAATCGTATGTACTACCGCTACTTGAAGGGTCACATCTCCTAATTTTACGGTCGCTTCTCGACAGTTTTCTAATCCTCGAACTGGTTCATAAGAAAGGAATTCTTCTTTTGGATTTTCTCCTGTCAAGAAATAATAAGCAGTTCTAAGGGATGCTTCCATCACTCCGCCAGTATTTCCAAAAATTACTCCTGCTCCGCTTCCACGTCCCATTAATGGATCATATTCTTCCTCTTCCATTTGAGGAAGGGAAATTCCCATCTCTTTTAGCCAAAGGCCCGCTTCACTCGCCGTGATGACATAGTCACACATTTTTTGTAACTCTTCTCTTTCGGCCTCCTGCTTTTTAGCAGTACAAGGAGTAAGAGCAACGGTAACAATATTTTTCGGATCGATTCCTTTTTCCTTCGCATAATAGGTTTTGATCATGGTAGTTTGCATACCAATCGGACTTTTACAGCTGGATAAATTAGGAATATATTCTGGCAAGAAGACTTCTACATATTTTACCCAAGCCGGACAGCAACTGGTAAATTGCGGGAACACTTTTTTCTTTTGAATTCTCGTAATTAATTCATGTGCTTCTTCCATCACTGTTAAATCTGCTCCAAACGTAGTATCTAATACCACATCAAACCCTAGTTTTCGTAAAGCAGAAACCAATTTTTTCTCAACGTTCGTTCCCGGAGTGAGGCCAAACATCTCTCCCATCGACACGCGAACAGCCGGAGAAGTTAAGACGATGACTACCTTGTTTGGATTTTCTATTTCTTTTTGCACCTCTTGATAATGGTACTTTGGTACAATCGCACCCATTGGGCAAGATAAAATACATTGTCCACATCCAAGGCAAGCCGGATGATTCCGTCTTTTTTCTGGGTATTTGATTCCTACTAGATTCTCACAAGTGTTTTTACAAACTCCACAGTTGATACATTTTTCTTGGATTCGTTGAATGCTACTATTTTCTTCATCGATTGGAATTCGTTTGTCTTCCTCTTCTTCGACTTCTTCAAACATATCATGAGGAACCCCGCAAATCGGGCAAACAAAATCTTCTTCTAATTGTTCTTTTTCTACGATATAACCACAAACTTTACAACGAAACTTTTTCATTCTTTTCTCCTTTGCACTTAGCACATAATCCGGTCAACAAGATATGACCTAAATTAATTTCTACTCCTTCTTGTTCGATTTTTTCTTGCAATTCTTTTAGGGGAGCAAGATTTTTCATATCTATTATTTGATGACACTTTTCACAATAAATATGATAATGATCATGATGATTATAATCGAGGTGATTTTCTATTCCCGTTGGAATTTGAATAATCTCTTTTTCTTTTAGGAGTTTTTTCACATTACGATAAATGGTTGCTTGTCCGATCGATGCGTCCTTTTGATTCACTTCTTCTACTAACTCCTGAATCGTCGGATGACGTTTATTTTCCATCAGAGTATTTAAGATAACCTCTTTTTGTTTGGTATTCCGTTCCCTCATATAATTCCTTTCTTATTGATAACTATTATCACTTTAATTATACCATACTTTTATCGAAATACAATCTTTTTTTAAATAATTTTTTTATTTTTTGTAAAGAACAATTCTGTTCTAATTAAAGTGACGCCTTATATATTAAGTTCTAGCGATAAGATTAAAAGAAACTTTTTAGAAAGCAGATTAGCCACAAATAATATAGTAAATTTTTGTTATTTATTGTATAATTTTATCAGATTTAAAAATTGAGAAATGGAGAAATGAAAATGAAGTTTTATATAGGTTCGGGAATGAAAAATTGTGAGGGAGTTCGTTACTATGCAAATAAGTTAAAGGAAAATGGTTGGCACCAAACATATGACTGGGTAAAGAATATTAGTGATGATGTATCGATAGATGATATGATAGAATATGCTAAATTAGAATCTCGTGGTATTGTTGATTCGGATGTTGTTATTATTCTATTACCAGCCGGAAGAGGGGCCCATATCGAATTAGGAATGGCAATGGCACTAAATAAAAAAATATTTTTATGTTCTACTACTAAGGAAGCCTTTTGTATTGAAAATACGGTCGCTTTTTATGAATTACCTAATATTGTTAAATTAGTTGGTACTGCTGATGAAAATTTAAAAGAAATCATTAAGTATGAGAGTGTTAGTGCGTGAAGAAAGTAGTGATTGCAGGCAGTGCGAAATTGCAAAATGATATAGCCTATTGGATACAAAAGTTTTCCGATGATAATTATGAAGTGTTAGACTATCCCCAAACTATCGATAAAGAAAAATTTATGGAGGTGTATCCTGCTGTACATAAAAATTTTTTTGAAAGTATCACCAAAGCGGATGTATTATTTCTTATGAATGAAGATAAAAATGGGAAAACGGGATATATTGGTGCAGAGTCTTTTGCGGAATTAACTTTCGGATTAGCTCAAAAGCTTGTTTATGGGAAACCTATCGAACTAATTATATTAAAAATGCCAAGCAAAGATGTTTCGTGTTATGAAGAAATTGATTTATGGCGAAAACTGGGATGGATAAGACTGTATGAGGAGGAAAAGAAATGAATTTAAAAGAGCAAATTGAAGAGTATATCCCTTTTGATGAGCAAGAAAAAACGGATAAAGAGCAATTTTTAGAATTTATAAATAGTTTTGATAATGTTCTAACGAGAGAAAATACATTTGGACACTTTTCATCCTCTGCTTTTGTTGTAAATAAGGAAAGAACAAAGATGCTTGTCGTTTATCATATTATAAATGATGGCTGGATTTATCCCGGTGGCCATGCCGATGGCGAAGAGAATCTTCTTTCTGTGGCAGTTCGCGAAGTAGAAGAAGAAACGGGTTTAAAAGTTAAGGTATTAAATGATTCTATATTTGGTATTCAATCCGCCCCTGTAAAAGGACATATTAAGAAAGGTAAGTATGTATCTGCCCACATTCACTTTGACGTAGTATATCTTATGGAAGCGGATGAGGCGATTCCTTTAGTTTATAGAGAGGATGAATCCAAAGGCGTAAAGTGGATTTCTTTGGAA
>CALVKE010000090.1 GCA_944332535.1 uncultured Bacilli bacterium | reverse complement strand
AAGATGCTGAAGAAGAATACGATGATCCTCTTTATAACGAGATTGTAGAGTTTGTTGTAACGAGTGGAAAAGCGAGTGCTTCTCTTTTGCAAAGACGGTTTAAACTAGGATATAACCGCGCTGCTCGCATTATCGACTTATTAGAAGAGCGAGGAATTATTGGACCACAAAACGGTTCTAAACCCCGTGAAGTATTAGTAAAATTAGAAGAGGAAGAATAGTTCCTCTTTTTTTATGGTTGATCCATGAAATCTACGATTAGTTCGAGTGTTTTGGGAAGTTGCTCTAAATAGACAAAATGTCCGGTATTTAAAAAGTTATAGAGGGTAGCATGTTTGATTTCTTTTTTCATAATAATGGCATCTTCAATCGGGGTAGAGGTATCATCATTTCCCCAGATTAATAGTGTTTTGGAACGAATGGACGGAAGATAACTTTTTAAATCTTCTCCAACGATATTTTGAAAAGTTTTTCGCATTTTGCTTGGAAGAATACGGTAATCAGCAGAAGAAAAGTGGTTAAATAAGGCTTGCTGATATTTTTTTCTCCATCTTTTTGGGACTATTTTGGCTATCTTTTGCAGTAGTTTGTAACATCGGGCACGAAGACGAGAACGAATTGTTTTTTTCGGTTTGATCCCAGCCGCGTTCATTAAAATAATTTTCGGATAATTATATCCATAGTATCCCACTAATGTAATTAAAATTCTTCCTCCAAAGGAGTGTCCGAGTAAAACAGGACTTTTTAGAGAAAGAGACTTTAACCATTCTTGAATCATATCGGTGTAGTCGTATATCGTTAAGTCATGATTGGGAAAAGCGGTATTTCCGAATCCTGGATAATCGACGATATAGATGGTATAATAATCTGCTAGAAGCTGTATTAAGTAGGAAAATGTATCTTTCGTGTCTCCCCAACCCGGTAGAATGACGAGCTCTTTTTCTCCCGTTCCTTGTTTTTCATAGGAGAGATTGATATCTTTATATTTAAAATACATAACATTCACCTAATGTAGTGTATTCCAAGAAAAAAATAAGGTTTTTCCAAACTTAAAAATTTATATTACATTCAGTTAATTTTGTCATATTCTAAAAAAAATCTGCTATAATAGAATTATCTAGAAGAAACGATATGTGTAACGTTTTAAAACCGACTAAGTTTTAGATACGGGAATTCGGAGCAAGAGACATGTGTTGAATGCTTTGATTTATCAAAGAATCCTAATTGTCTCGTAGGAATACCCACCTGCATGAGGAGCAGGTTTTAGTAAGTGCACAACGTTCTCTCTGGATTTTTTTGTGTAAAGGGAAGGGAAAAGATATGCCATTTGAACGATTTGAATTATTGGTTGGAAGCAAAAATTTTCAGAAAATTCAGCAGTTGAAAGTGATGGTTGTTGGCGTTGGTGGAGTAGGAGGATACGTAGTAGAGTCTCTTGCCAGATGTGGAATTGCAACCCTTGTTTTGGTGGATTTTGATACCGTTTCTCTTTCCAATTTGAACCGACAGATTATTGCTACTTATGAAACTGTAGGAGAGAAAAAAGTAGAGGTATTTCAAAGACGTATTCAGCAGATTTCTCCTGCTACGGAAGTGATTGCTCTTGCAACTTCCTTTGATGTTTCCCTTCTGTCTTTGTACCCAGTCGATTTTGTTGTAGATGCGTGTGATGATTTGACGGCCAAGAAAGCACTTCTTACGGAGTGTTTGTGTCTTTCTATTCCTTTTCTTTCCTGTATGGGGACAGGAAAACGTTTGGATCCTTCCAAATTAGTGATTACTACCTTAGATAAGACGCATTCGGATCCGCTTGCTCGTGTTTTAAGAAAATACGTAAAAGATAATCAAATTCGGGGAAAAATACCGGTTTTAGCAAGCGAAGAGGTTCCTCAGCCCATTCCTGGGAAGGAGATTGCTTCGTGTTCTTTTGTTCCAGCCAGTGCCGGACTTTTGATTACAAGTTATATCATTCGTTCTCAACTAAAAGAAAAGGAAAGAATCCAAAACTAAGGACTCTTTCCTTTTTTAAAATTTTCGATATAATCCAATGACTTTTCCTAATATGCTGACATTCGGAAGGATGATTGGTTCCATGGTATCATTTTCCGGCTGTAAGCGGATATGATCTTTTTCTTTGTAAAACGTTTTTACAGTTACTTCGTTTTCTTCTGTCATAGCTACTACAGTATCTTTGTTGTTTGCCGTATTT
The DNA here is from genome assembly GCA_944332535.1 of uncultured Bacilli bacterium. GTDB lineage: Bacteria > Bacillota_I > Bacilli_A > RF39 > UBA660 > MGBC162581. Next base: position 18,297 of record CALVKE010000090.1, on the reverse strand, counting down.
TTTCTTTCTACGATTAAAATGTCCCCATCGTAAATTCCAGCATTGATCATGCTTTCTCCTTTTACTTTTAAAGTAAATACTTCTTTGTGTTTTGGAAGAAGAGCACTAGGAAGAGCGAAATACTCATCTGGCGTTTCGATCGCTTCGATGGGATTTCCTGCAGTTACTTTCCCGAGTAGAGGAACTTGAACGATTTCCTCTTTTTCTTTTTTGTATTCATTCGGTACCAATAATTCGATGGTTCGATTTTTGGTACTATCTTTTTTGATGTATCCTTTTTCTTCTAGTTTACAGATATGAAATTGGGTGGTAGCACTGGACGAGAGTCCAATTCGGTTTCCGATTTCCCTAACCGTAGGGGGGTATCCTTTTTCGGCAATGGCTTGTTTAATGACTTTTAGTACTTCTTCTTGTTTTTCCGTTAATTTTTCCATCTCTTTTGTTCCTCCTTTCAATTTTCTAATTTCATTATAACAAAGTGCCTTTCGCATGACAAGGGTTTTTCGAACAAATGTCAGCTAGAACAAATATTTTGTTTGTTTTTCTTTTCTTCTTTCGCATCCTTTGATATAATAAAAACGGTGATGCATAAATGAGGCAAGAAAATATCCGTAATTTTTCGATTATTGCGCATATTGATCATGGAAAAAGTACGTTAGCAGACCGAATTTTACAGGAAACGGGAGCCGTTAGCGAACGAGAGTTAAAAAGTCAAATGTTAGATAATATGGACTTGGAGAGAGAAAGAGGAATTACTATTAAATTAAACGCTGTGGAGCTTTCTTATCCGTATCAGGGAGAAGAATATATTCTGCATTTGATCGATACTCCAGGACACGTTGATTTTTCTTATGAAGTATCTCGTAGCTTAGCTGCTTGTGAAGGGGCGATCTTGGTAGTGGATGCAGCACAAGGAATAGAAGCCCAAACCCTTGCAAATCTTTATCTTGCGCTAGAAAGTGACTTAACGATTATTCCTGTTATTAATAAAATTGATCTACCCAATGCCGATGTGAATCGGGTGAAGGAAGAGTTGGTTCGCTCGATCGGTTTTCAAGAAGAAGAGATTCTTTTAACCAGTGCTAAGAATGGAATTGGAATTGATAAATTGATGGAAGCAATCATCAAGCGAATTCCTGCTCCGAACGGGAAAAAAGAAGAACCGCTACAAGCTTTGATTTTTGACTCTGTTTTCGATGCTTATCGTGGAGTAGTGGTATCTTGTCGTATTGTAAATGGTGTGTTAAAGCCAGGGGATAAAGTTCGTTTCATGGAAACGAATGCGGTTTATGAAGTGTTAGAAGTCGGGGTTATGACGCCGAAAGAGGTAAAAAAAGAAGCCCTTTATCCGGGGGATGTAGGATTTTTTTACGGCAAGCATTAAAAGTATTCACGATGTAAAAGTGGGGGATACTGTTACTTCGGATCTTCATCCTGCTGCACGTCCTCTTCCTGGTTATCAAGCCATGAAATCAATGGTATTTTGTGGAATTTATCCGGTTGAGGCCAGCCGTTTTGAAGAACTTCGCGATGCTTTGGAAAAACTAAAATTGAACGATGCTTCTTTGACGTTTGAACCAGAAACATCGAAAGCCTTAGGATTTGGATTTCGTGTTGGATTCTTAGGTCTTTTACATATGGATATCATTCGAGAGCGAATTGAAAGAGAATATCGAATTGACCTAATTCTTACGTCTCCTTCGGTTATTTACGAGATAGAACTTACGGATCATTCTATTTTGAAAGTGGACTCTCCTTCCAAATTTCCTGATCGAGGACGTATTCTAAAAGTAATGGAACCCTTTATTCGCACGAATATCTTTACGCCGAGCGAATATATTGGACCAATTATGGAACTTTGTCAAAATAAACGAGGAATTTATCAAAGTATGGATTATTTGGACGAAAAACGCGTAAATATTCATTATGAATTACCATTATCTGAGATCGTCTACGACTTTTTTGATAAATTAAAGTCTTATACGAAGGGATATGCTTCGTTTGATTATGAAATGATTGGATATCGTCCTAGCGACTTGGTAAAAATGGATATTTTATTAAATGGAGAAGCTGTGGATGCTCTTAGTGTGATCGTTCACAAAGATTTTGCTTATCAAAGAGGAAAGAGTGTTGTAGAGAAGCTCAAAGAGACTATTCCGAGACAAATGTTTGAAATTCCGGTGCAAGCGAGTATCGGTAGTAAAATTATCGCAAGAAGCACTGTCAAAGCTCTTCGAAAAGATGTATTAGCAAAGTGTTATGGGGGAGATGTCTCTCGAAAGAAGAAGTTATTAGAAAAACAAAAAGAAGGAAAGAAAAAGATGAAACAGATTGGAAGTGTCGAGTTATCCCAGGAAGCATTCCTTTCTGTCCTTAGTATGGATCAAAAATAGGGGATGAGGATATGACAAATCAGGAAGCAAGATTACAAGAATTAGAAGAGAGAATAGAGTTAGTAGGCGCTTACTTTTTGGCAACTGGCGCTTCGATGCGAGAAATCGCCAAGTATTTTTCCACGCATTTTTTCCCAATTAGTGCTAAAACGGTCAATTTATATGTTCATAAATATCAAAAAAAACATCCAGAGTTAGCAAGCCAATTACAAGAAAAACTTATTCAAAATAGTGAAAAGGACTATACGAGCTTGGAAGTTCAAAAGCAGATATTACTTGAGTTGGACTTGTTGTTTCACGGTTATAAGTTGGAAGAGATCGCGTTGATTTTTGAGAAGGGAAGTTCTAGTGTACAACGGGATTTAACAAAGCGCTTGGAAAAATTATCACAAGTGGATGAGATTTATCGAGAGTTTTACGAGGGCGTTTTAAGAAAATTAAGAGAAAATCAGATAGAGACAATCGAGGTTAATCGAAAAAAATGGAAGTAGCAGCAGTTTATATTCATATTCCTTTTTGCCATTCTATTTGTTCTTATTGTGATTTTTGTAAAATGTATTATCACGAGGAGCTAGTCGATGATTATTTAACGGCGTTAGAAAAAGAAATTGCCACGTATTATCATGGAGAAGAGATTAAAACGTTATATATTGGAGGAGGGAGTCCTAGCTGTCTTTCTCTTTCTCAATTAAAACGTCTCTTTCAAATATTAGATGTATTTCATTTGACGAAGGAAAGGGAAGTAACGATCGAGGTGAACCCAGAAGATATAGAAGAAGAAAAACTTCAACTTTGGAAAAGATGGGGAGTGAATCGAATCAGTATTGGGCACGAAACGGCTCAGGCAAAGTATCTGGCTGATCTTGGGCGTTCCTCTTGTTTAACAAGCGAAGCACTTTCCTTAGTAAAACGCTATTTTTCGAATATTAATGTCGACTTGATGTATGGATTTGCAAGTCAGACCAAGAGGGAATTTTTGAAAGATATTTTCACACTTCTTTCTTTTGATGTTCCTCATATTTCAACGTATTCTCTTATTTTAGAAGAGCATACCAAATTATATTTAAAACACTATCCGCGTCTGGATGAGGATGTGGATGCGTCCTTTTATTATTTGCTTTCTTCCATTTTAGAACAACATGGTTACACGCATTATGAAATTAGCAATTTTGCCAAAGAAGGATATGCTTCGAATCATAATCTTACCTATTGGCAAAACGACCATTATTATGGGTTTGGATTAGGTGCTTCCGGTTATCTTACCACGCGTTATACCAACACAAGAAGTCTTTCTTCTTATTGTGCTGGTAAATATCGGCTAGAAGAAGAGCGTGTTACGAAGGAAGACGCTATGGTATATGAGATGATTTTAGGACTTCGTACCGCAAAAGGGGTATCGAAAAGTTCCTTTTTTCGTAAATTTGGTTGTCAGATAGAACAAAGTTTTGATATAATGGAATTGTTGAATCAAAACTTATTAGAATTAAAAGGAGATCATTACTCTATTCCCAAAGAAAAATGGTATCTGGAAAATTCTATTTTGATTAAATTTTTGGAGGTAAAACGTGAAAAGTGATGCATTTCGAAGAGAAATTCAATATATTCAAGACGAACGAATAAGAAAAGCAGTGCCTATTTTAGCAGAAGCGTTGCCAGATTATTTTTATCATGTAGCGGCAAGTTCGACTGGAAAATATCATCCAGCGTTCTCTTTAGGGGAAGGAGGACTTCTTCGTCATACAAAAGTCGCTGTTCATATCGCTAAAAGCTTGTTGGATGACCCTTCTTTTGGAGGAAAATACACTTCTCGTGAGAAAGATCTTATGTTACTTGCCTTATTATTTCACGATGGATTAAAACATGGTTCTACCGAAGAAAAATATACAAGAGCAGATCATCCATTATTAGCTTCTCAATTTATTTTAGATCATCAAGAAGACGCAGGACTTACGAAAGAGGAAGCACAGTTTGTAAGCGAATGCATTAAAAGTCATATGGGGCCTTGGAATACGGATTACCTAACAGGAGAGGAGATTCTTCCAAAACCTCATACGAAATATCAAAATTTTGTGCATATGTGTGATTATTTAGCAAGTCGTAAATATTTGGATGTTGTATTTAAAGATAATGAAATTGTAGAATAAAAGAAGGAATGAGAATGAAAGGAAAATTAATTGTCATAGAAGGTACAGATTGTTCTGGAAAACAAACCCAAAGCAAATTGTTAGCAGATAAACTTAATCAGTTAGGGTATCGTGCGGTTTGTCTTTCGTTTCCGATGTATAATACGCCAACCGGAAGAATTGTCGGAGGATGTTATCTTGGGAAGCCCGAAATTGGAGAGAGTTATTTTCCAGAAGGAAGCGTCGGAGTGGATCCGAAAATTGCTAGTTTGTATTATGCGGCTGACCGAAAATACAATATTGGAAAAATAAAACAATATATTGAAGACGGGTATTTTGTTATTTTAGATCGTTATACTAGTTCTAATATGGCACATCAAGGGTGCAAAGTACTAGATAAAGAGGAACGATTTAACGTTTTTCAATTTATTGATAAATTAGAGTATTGGCTTTTGGATTTGCCAAAGGCAGATATTACTTTTTTGCTACATGTTCCTTCGGAAGTTTCTCAAGAATTAATGAAAAATCGCGAATTTATAGATGGTCATGAGAAAGATCCAGACTATTTAAAGAATGCGGAACTTACTTATTTAGAGTTATCAGAGCTATATAATTGGAAGCGAATCGATTGCGCAGAATTCGGAAAAATGAAGCCGATTGATCAGATTCACGAAGAAATTTTGTTCCTTTTGTTAAATTCTTCAAACCGTTGAAAAATAAGAGAAAACGAGCTATTCGTTTCTTTTTTTTGCCTTCCTTTTTGCACAAAAACTTGCATTTTTTCGTAAACTATGGTATTATAATACACGTTTTCGAAAGAGGGGGAACTATGAAAACGAAACTCGAGTATGTCTCGAAAATCATAGTGGTTGTTTATTTTCTAATTGCAACATTTGTAATAGCATCCCTAGATGAGAGCATACAAAAACAATATCATGAGATGATAAACCGTGGATCTAGTAAAAATATTTCTAGCGTTATTGTCTCATCAAAACCAAGAATTGTAAAAGCAAAAAAAATTGTAAAGAAAGCTCCAACGGCGATTACTCAAGTAGATACGACCGGTCAAGAGGTCCTTGCAACTTTTAGTGGAACCGTAAGTCACTATGGGCCAAACTGTAGTGGATGTAGTGGTGTAACAGCATCTGGATATTCGGTGAAAAATACCATCTATTATCAAGATAAAACGTATGGAACATTACGAATTGTTGCCGCTGATCCATCGATTCCATTAGGAAGCGTACTACGTCTTCAAACGTCAAATAGTACGATTCTTGCCATTGTATTAGACCGTGGTGGGGCGATTGGATTTTCCAGAAAATTCATTCTTGACTTATTATGTGAGAGTGAAGCGCAATCTTACCAATATGGTATTTTAAAGAATACGACGGTAGATGTATTGCGTTATGGATATTAAAAGTTGACAAAACTTATTATTTGTGGTATAATCTAGCCATATTCGAAAAGGGGGATTTGAAATGAAATACAATTATAATGGGAAAGAGATTGATATTTTAGACAGAAACGGAGTAGATAGACAAACTTACCTAAAATACTTAGTATCTGCTTTAAGTTTACAAAATCGATGGCAAATTCCAACAAGAGAAGCAGGCGAGGATGAGGAAACTTATAATCTTCGTAAAAAATTAAGTATGGACCAATATTATCAAGGTATTTATGACGATGCAGTTAAATGTTATGAGGAAACCCAAGAAAATTCTAATGAGTCTTCTAATAATTCTATTTTGGATGAGGAATTAGAAGAGTCTGTTGCGGAATCTGAGGTAGAGGACTTTCCTAAAAGTTATTATCGTACAAAAACTTTTGTACGTGATTTAAGAAAGTTAAATCCTGGTGTTACGATTCGTTATGCAGCAGTAAACGATAGTTATACTGGAAAAAATATTTATGCATCCGTACCTGCAGAACAACTTGTTTTGCCAGCTAACTATTATTTAGAAGGAAACAAAATTACAAACCGTAAAAACGAACATTCACCATTTTCTTCTATATTTATTGTTTCTGATTTGTCGAAAGTGGACGAGTCGTTGTTAGCAGATGAAAAGCGTCTTCTTCCAGTTATCTTTGGAAGAAAAAAGAAAAAGAAAAAAATGAAGAAGTTGAGAAAAAAGGAAAAGAGACGTCTTAGAAAACAACGTCGTTTAGAAAGAAAAAAACAACGAGAAGCAGAAAATCGTCCTGGTTTCTTCACGAGAGTCAAAAATTTTGTTTTGAATCGTGTTCCATCTACCAATGAATATGCTATTGACTTTGAAAACGAGTTAGAAGAGCAAGTGTTACCAGAGGACGTTGTTCCTGTAAATTCGCAAGAAGAAGTTATCGGTACTGTTCCAGTAGAAGAACCTGTTGTGGAAAAGTCTGTTGTAGAAGAGGTTCAAGCACCAGTTATGGCTTCTGGTGTTTCACAAGAACAATTGGAAGAGTGGATGATGCAAGTTCGTCAAACAGTACAAGATACTGTTGCCAGTGAATTTAATCGTCGTGAACAGGAAGAAAAACTTCGTCTTGCAAAAGCAGAACAATTAAAATTAGCAAGAGAACAACAACGTAAAGAGCGTAAACTTCAAGAGAAAAAAGAAAAGGAAAAACAAAAAGTATTGGATGTTATTGAAGAGATTCAACAAGATCGAGGATTTCGTTATGGACACAGTAGATTGGAAGAAGTATTAAATCTTGAAAGTGGCGAGAAACAATATCAATTTAAAAGTGCTTTTGCTGCACCAACAGCACTTGATCAAGAAGTTTGTCAAGTTGGTGAGAAAGCGATAGCTCCATTAAATGAAGTAATAAAATTACAAACTGGTGATGTAATTCTTCATCGTCAAGAAATGGACCGTCTTCTTCGATTAGAATATGACTTACATCTTATAAGAGATAAAATAATAGATAAAAAATCTACAAAAGGATATTCTTCTTATGCGAAAGAAGCTTATCAAAATACTTTGGATACTACGAAACGTGGAAAAGTATTCTTAACAGAAGAAAGATACGAACAATTAAAACAAGCAGAAGCAGAATATTGGGCAATTCTTCGTATTGCTGGCGGAGACGCTAATGATATGGAAAAGCCAAAAGTAAAAGTAAAATAATGAAAAGAGGATCGCTCCTCTTTTTCTTTTGGTAGAAACTGTAATTTTATTGCAGAAAAGTTTTAATTTGTGGTACAATATTAATAAGTTTAGAAAGGAAGAGAAGAGATGAAAGTAGACGCAATCGAGATTTATCAAGCAGTAGAAAAATTTATAGGGCAGGAGGTTGTATTAGAAGGTTGGGTTCGTAATCATCGAAAACAAAAAGAGTTTGGCTTTATTGATTTTAATGATGGGACTTATTTTTCGACGATGCAAATCGTTTATGATAATATGTTAAAAGAGTTTGAGGAAATCCAAAAAATTCGAGTGGGAAGCAGTGTTCGTGTGCATGGAACATTAGTGGAAAGTCCTAAAGAGAACCAACCGTTTGAAATTCGTGCTTCTCATATTGAATTGTTAGGAGATAGTCCAGAAGATTATCCGATTCAACCAAAACGCCATAGTCGCGAATTTTTGAGGGAACAAGCGTACCTTCGTCCTAGAACAAACCTTTTTGGGGCAGTATTTCGAGTAAGAAGTGTCGCAGCCATGGCAATTCATGAATATTTTCAGAGCCATCACTACGTATATGTTCATACTCCTTTGATTACTACCGCTGACTGTGAAGGATCAGATCAAATGTTTAAAATTACTACTCTTGATTTGAATCATTTACCAATGAAAGATGGACAAGTAGATCTATCCAAAGATTTGTTTGGAAAACAAGCTTATGTAACAGGAACTGGACAATTGCACGGGGAAGCCTTTGCGATGGCGTATAAGAGAATTTATACTTTTGGTCCAACGTTTCGAACTGAAAACTCTAATACGAAGACCCACGCGAATGAATTTTGGATGATTGAACCAGAAATTGCTTTTTGTGATTTGAATGGTTTAATGGACGTAGAAGAAGAAATGTTAAAATTTGTAGTACAATATGTGTTGGATCATTGTCCTACTGAAATAGATTTCTTGGATCAGTTCGTGGAAAAGGGATTAAAAGAGAAATTACAAAAGCTAGTTGCTTCTACTTTTACTCGTATCTCTCACCATGATGTGGTTACTATTTTAAAAGAGGCAGACGTTGCTTGGGAATTTACTCCAGATTACGGAGAAGATATTGCGAAAGAGCATGAACGTTATATTACGGAGTACTTTAATGGACCAGTATTTATTACGGATTGGCCAAAGGATATTAAGGCATGGTATATGAAAGTAAACGAGGATGGAAAAACCGTTGCTGCTGTTGATTTGGAAGTTCCTGGAGCCGGAGAGTTGATGGGAGGAAGTCAAAGGGAAGAAGATTATGACAAACTTCTTGCTCGTTCGAAAGAAATGGGAGTAGACTTTTCTACGGTGGATTGGTATTGTAATTTGCGCCGTTATGGTGGATGCTATCATTCTGGATTTGGAATGGGATTTGAACGTTTACTCATTTATTTAACAGGAGTTGATAATATTCGAGACGTTATTCCTTTCCCAAGAACACCAAAAAGCTGTGATTACTAGGAGGAAAAGTATGGAGTTTCAAGAGGTTCTTACAAAGCGAAGAAGTATTCGAAAATTTTTACCAAGAGAGGTCGAAGAAGAAAAGGTTCGAGAAATTATTTCTGCTGGTCTTCTTGCTCCTTCGGCTCATTTTCGTGAACCATGGAAAATTTATTGGTTAACAAAAGAAGAAAAGCAAAAAGTCGTGACCATGATGAAGGATTATGTGGAAAGAACGAATACTAGCGATTCTTCCATTTTAAAAACAGCTTCTGTTTTGGAACAAGCATCGACTCTTCTGTTGGTATTTAATACCAGTCAAGAGGATTTGACCATGGATTTATTAAGTATCGGGGCAATGATGGAAAATATGTGTTTGAAAGCGACTGATTTACAAGTTGCTTCTTTATGGGTAGGAAATCCTCTATTTGTAAAGAAGGAGATTTGTTCTTTCTTTTCGGTTCCTGCTTCTTGGCAACTGGTAGGAGGAATTGTTCTTGGTTATTCGGAACATATTCCGTCCTCTCTTACTAGAAAAACATTGGAAGAAGTTCTTCGTCGAGAACATTAATAAAAAGATTGTAGCAATTGCTTACAATCTTTTTCGTTTATAAGGAATTTTCTCCTTATAAAGAACAGTAAGGGCGTGGATTTTATTCCACGCCTAAAAAAGCTTAAAAAGCTTTCATTTAAAATTTTTAATTTTTATAAATGTGATGAAAACCTCTTTTTGATTGATAGTCCTGTGGAACTCCCTTATCGTATTTACAGTTTGGACAAATGGTATAAGGTGGAGTAGAAATAGGTAAACCATACATTGCATCTTCTTCCTCGAATTCTAATACCATTTCAATTGGACATTCATATTCCACCTTACATTTCGGACAAATATAATTAACTACTTTGCCACTGAGTGAAATAGGAATGGTTGAAAAATCAAATTTAATCATAAAAACCTACCTTTCTAACAGACTCGATACTGCCATAACATTAGGTTACCACATTTCGGACAAGTTAAAGGATCCGTATCAAAGTCTTTTAAAATCATCATTCTCCAAGTAGAAAGTTTTTTTCTTAATTCTTTGGTATGAGATTTCATTAACATAATCATTTTATCATGAAATTTATGTTTTTTAGAATAAATACCGTAATAGCGAACAGTTTTGAAGTTTTCTTCCGGAATATGTATAATTAATCTTTTAAAAAAGTCATAAACATGGATTTTTTCTTTCACTATTTTATTGTCTTCATGTCTTTGATACCAAAAAGTAATATAAGTTCCATCATAGTCAATAATTCTAGATTCAGCCATAGCAGGTTTACCAGAATAACGAACAACATATTCTACCATGTCTTTAGTAGATTGTTTTTTGTTTTTCTTTTGTTCCGCATAAACGTAAAAACCATTATCCGATTTTTTATAAATAAAATTTTTTAAAGTTTTAAAATTTTGTTTTCCAAGTTCTTTTTCTAATAAGTCTAGAAGTATTTTTTGAAATCTTTTTCTTAAGGCATTAAAAGAGATATATTCAAACTTTTTAAATATATTAGAGTTACCCATAGCACCTTCGGTGACGATAGTATGAATATGCGTGTTCCATTTCATATCTCTACCATAAGTATGAAGTACAGCAATAATACCAGGAATATAATTTTCTTTTTTATATTTTTCTTTAAACCAAGATAAAATAGTTTGAGAAACAGCTTGAAATAATAAATCAAGAAGTTTTCTGTTTTTTCTAAAGATATCCCATAAGTAGTCAGATATAGTGAAAACAATATGTCTATGTTTGCAGTTATAACACTTTTGAAGAATAGCATCCGCTCTTTTTTTAACATACTTATTTCCACAAGAAGGACAAAATCTACTTTTACATGTGTGATAAGAAAATTTTAATTCCCCACAATCCGGGCATTCGTAAACAGAATATCCGAGTTCAGAAGTTCTACAAGAACGCATCTTATCCACTTCTTTAAAAACAACATCTCTAATTTTTAAGTTAGGGTTATCTTTGATAAAATTATCCCAATTATCATCAAAGATATCTTTTAATCTATATTTGATAGTTCTATCTTTAAAATACATTTTATCATAAAATTCTATTTCATTCTTCATCTACATCACTATTATATTATACTATCTTTTTTTGATGGCCGTAAGGCGCGAAATAAAATAATATAGAAAAAACTATATTATTTTATTTCTTTTCTTGTATCTTCTAAAGTCGTTTTAGATAAAATTAAAGATGGGAACTATAATAATATAACTTATGCAGTTATTTTTAACAGAGATATTCCAATTATAGTCGTGTCTTTTAAGAAGTGGGTTTTTCGACATTTCGAATTCCAAACATCGCTCCTAACATAGCACTAAATAAGAGAATTATGTAGTAGACGGTACTTTTGAGGGAAAGCCCAATATCAAATGCTAGGTAAGAGATAATGAAACTTAAAATAACAAATGCTCCTCCTAGTTTTAAGCCTTCTAACCATCCATTTTCTGCTGAATGTTTTCCAAGATAGACGCCTCCTACTAAAAAAGATAACGCTGGGACAATGATTTTGAAAACGTTGTTCACAGAACTTGGAAAAATCCCAAAATAGTATAATAGGCTAACGAGTAAACTCAACACGAAAAGAGGAACGATGATCCATGCAGCACTTTTTAAATAATTCATAAACTTCACCTAGTTTAACATACGTTTCTGTATAAAAAAATATGAATAAAAACATAATAGAAATGGTGATATGGATGGACTATTTAGTGGTGTTGTATCGTACTTTACTATTTTATGTGATTATTACGGTGATCTATCGCTTTATGGGAAAAAGGGAAGTGGGGCAGTTAGGAATTGTCGATTTGATTGTCTCTATTTTGATTGCAGAACTTGCGGCAATTTCCATTGATAATCGGGATGAAAGTGTATTTTTATCGATTATTCCTATTATCTTGCTAGTAGTTGTTCAGATGACCATGAGTTTTCTTTCGTTAAAATTATCGAAGGTGCGTGACTGCTTCGACGGTACTCCATCTGTAATGATCAATCGAGGAGTGATTAATTTTAAAGAAATGGTCCGACAAAGATATAATATCGATGATTTGTTGACTCAACTTCGCGGCCAACATATTAAAAGTATTGAGGAAGTAGATTATGCAGTGTTAGAAACAAGTGGAACACTTAGTGTTTTTCGAAAAGAAGATGGTAGGTTTGGCGATTATCCCCTTCCTATTATTTTAGACGGAGAAATTCAAGAAGATACTGTTCGACAAATCAAGAAAGATAGCAAATGGCTTCGTCGCATGTTGGAAAGAGAAAACGTTCAACTAGAAGATGTTTTTTATGCCTTTTATAAAGAAAAAAATCTGTTCATTATCAAACAGAGTGATCTGGACAAATAAAAAGCTAGTCGGTTAAGACTAGTTTTTTGCTTCGATAAATCCATTTTCTTGAAACTTTTCTACAATACGGTCATAAGATACGTCCCCATTGATTCTGGTCGTAACACTTTTTTCTTCTCCTTCTTGATAAAAGAAGAGCGTAGGGGTTGCATCGGTTCCCACTATTTTTTTCATACTTTCTTGTTCTTCTTGGGATAGATTGTCCAAGTTAATAGTTTTGACCGTGACTCCGTAGTCTTTGATAAACCGTTGTAGTTTTGGTTTCATACTTTGGCAATGAGTACAAGTTGTTCGCCACATTTCAAGAGCGAACGTCTCTTTGTTTTCAATTAACGTTTGATATTCTTCAAAAGTAATCGATTCTAGTTTTCCACTAGTATTCGAAGAACATCCAAGTAGAAGAAAACAGCATATTGTCAACAAGATTATCCATTTTCCTTTTTTCATATACATCCCTCTTTTTCATTGTATCATATTTTTTTGAATTTGTCTTTTCTTTTTGAAGGCTTTGGTGTATAATGTTAATAGAATAGGGAGGGGAAGACATGATATTAAGAAAGCCTTATGCCTTTTTAATTCGGAATTTTCGAAAAATCAACATTCTTCTTTTGTTGTTTGCTATCTATGTTTTTTGGAAAAGTCTTTCTTTGGCAAACCTTACTAGTCAATATTCTGACTATGGAGATACCGGTGTTTTAGAACAGATTTTATCGACATTTAGTTCTGCTTATTTTTGGATTTTATTTTTGGTTTTAGTGCTTGTTGCTATTTTATTCTTTCTTCTTTATCGAAAAGAAAAACCAGTTAAAACCTATGCCATCATGTTTGTTGTTTATCTTGCCATTTTTATCTTTTCTTTTTATGCTAATGGTTATTTTCAGGATATTGTGATAGAAGGATTCGATAAAGCCGCAAGCCGTAATATGAGCGGGATTTCCTTTCTTCTTACGTTACCGCAGTACGTGATTCTTTTACTTCTTTTGATTCGTTCTATCGGACTTGATCTAAAAAGCTTTGGATTTCGACAAGACAAAGAATTGTTAGCAAGCGAAGAGGATCGAGAAGAGGTGGAAGTAGAGGTTGAATTCAATTACGATAAATGGAAGCGTACCATTCGCCGTTTCTTTCGAAATGTCGGTTATGTTATTCAAAAGAATAAACTGTATGTTATTATTGGATGCGTTTTGGTCTTTTTAGTAGGTGGCTTTTTTACGTATCGTTATTTTTATGTGACTAATCGCGTTTATCAAATGGAAGATAAGATTTCTAGTAACTATTATACATTCCAAGTTCATAATAGTTATATAACGACGCGGGACTATAAAGGGGATGCACTTGCTTCTGGAAAGAGTTATGTGATTATCGATTTGGATGTTACGAATCAACAAACTTCTACTCGTACTTTGGATATTGATAAGTTTATGTTATTTGTAGATGATCGCTATTATACGCCAAGTACCGAGTTTAACGATTCTTTTTCCGATTTGGGACCGGTATTTAAACGGCAGCCACTCGCTGGAAAAGCAACCGCTAATTACTTTTTGATTTTCGAAATTGATACTCCAGATAAGAATAGTTCCTTCTTGCTTCGCTATCAAGATTTAGTAAATCAATCTAAATTATTAAAAATTAAATTAAAAATTAAAGATATTAGTGAATTTGTATTACGGGATGCCAAAAGAGTTGGTGAGACATTGGAAGTAAAGGTCAATGCAACCGATACGATTCTTTTGCAAACATCTTCTTATGATTGGATAGACCAATATAATTATACTTATGAATCTTGTTATATTAATAACTGTCCAGTCTACCAAGGAACCGTTACAGCAAAAGAAGGACGTAAGATTTTGTTTATGAGGCCGAATGTCGCCGCAAATACGACACAAGAGATCTTAAATTTTATGACGAAATATGGAAAAATAGAATATACATTGGACGGACAAACTTATCAAGAAACATTAAAAAATAGTGTTCCAAGAGTTTACAAGGGAAATGTTCTTTATTTTGATGTTTCTTCTCAGGCCTCTTCTGCTAGTAGTGTTCAACTGGTATTTACTATTCGTAATAATCAATATCGTTATATTTTAAAATAGGAGGATTTATGAAAAAACTATGGAAGAAGTGGATTTCTAGTATTTGGGGAAAAGTTTCTATTGTGGCACTTGTTCTTATCTTAGTAGGAATTTTAAGTTATCTATTGTATTTTAAGAATCAATTTCAATTTCAAGAAAACGAAGATATTTTCTTAGCTGGAGTACAAAATTATTATGAGCATAATCCTTTGCGGCTTCCAGATGACGGGACGTTTACGGAAGTAAGTTTGGAGGATATGTATAAGGGAAGTTGGGTAGAAAGTCTATTCATTCCTGGTAGTAGCAGATTGTGTAGCGAAGATAGTTTTGTTCGTGTCATTGCCGATGGAGAAGAGTATCGTTATATGGTGGCACTTACTTGTGGAAAGTATCATTCTAGAGTGGATAGTACGGCTTCCGTGATTACGTTAAAAGGAGACGAAACTGTTGTTTTACATTTGGGTTCAGAGTTTCAAGATCCTGGAATAGAGGAAGTAAAAGATAATAAAGATAAATTATCCATTGAAGATGTGGAAGTAGATACTTCAAAACTAGATTTAACGAAAACAGGAACTTATCAAGTAACTTATAAAGTGCATGATAAAAGTTATAATGTTGCAAAAGTAAATCGTACTGTTATTGTTGCAGATACACTTAGTGGAAAGATTGAAAGAGAAAAGGGAAGCGGTTACGTTTATCGTGGATTAGCAGAAGATAATTATGTTTTATTTTCGGGAATGCTTTTTCGCATTGTCAAATTAAATGCTGATAAGAGTGTTGTTTTGATTACAGAAAATAACATTGCTAACGTATCTTATAATACGAATGAAGAAAGTTACCCAGACTCTAATATTTATACTTGGTTAAATCAAGTATTCCTTCCAAGTATTTCTTCGAACAGTAGTTCTTATTTAGTGGATCAGACATGGTGTTACGATGAGCAAAATGCAATTACTGCTGCTAATTCTTGTCAGCAGAGTGTAACTGGAAAAGTAGGGCTATTAACGTTAAATGATTTTCTAAATTCCAAGGATGGCAATGCTTCGTATCTATTAGATAATGGTCGGTTTTCCCTCTTAAATAAAATGGATGCTCGTACGATTTGGATGAGTGATTTGAACAATTCTGATTCTGTGAATACGATGACGAGTAACTCTCTTACAGGGGTTCGACCAGTCATTGCTTTATCGAGCGATATTTGTATTACGGCAGGGGATGGAACTTACGATAATCCTTATAAGTTACAAGATTATAGCTATGGAAAAGAAAATGAGTTATTAAATACTAGATTAATTGGAGAGCATGTTGTTTATTCTGGATATCCATTCCGAATTCGAGGAATTGATGAAGACGGAAATATTCAAGTCGTGAGTGCAGAACTTTTGAAAAATCAAACAACAGGAGATTTGTTGCTAGGACAATACGCAGATTCTATTACTTCTTTTGTTCCGAACGTTGGAGAAGAGGGCAATCTTTATTACACTTTAAATAATGATATTATAAATCATTTAAGTGAGTCTTCTATCGTAAGAAGAGAATATACTATTCCTCGGTTTGACGCAACTCGTCCATATTCCGAGTGGGAGACGAAGACGATTAATAGTTATTTGAGTATTCCCGCAAGTTATGAGATGTTTTCTGCCTTTAGTAAATCTCATTTAGAGCAACAACAAATTTATTGGTTAAGTGATTATGATGAGGAAGGAAATGTTACGATTTTAAATGGAAATAATGGAATTGCATTTCATTTAAGAGAAGATAGTTTTCCAGAAAATGCCTTTAAAGTGGTGTTAACATTGGATAAGAAATTGGAGATTGCCAGTGGTCGCGGAACCATGCGAAATCCATATTATGTGAGGTAAAATATGAAAAAACAAGCGGTGCAAAAAACGAAGAAAGAAAAAAAGAAGACTAGTTTTACTCTAAAGAAGAAGCACATTTGGCTTTTCCTTTTTCTTGTACTTTTATTTGCTGTTATAGGTTTTCTCCTCTTTCATTTTTTCTTCTCTTCGGAAGATTATTATTCAATAGAAAGTAGAAAAGAGAATATTGCTAATACCGTGATCGATGACAGCGTTACTCACGGTTGGTTGCGAGTACAAGGAACTACTATCGATACTCCGATTATTGATTTGACCACAGAGGTCAATAACGATACCAAGGCGGATTATTTATGGGTTTCTCCTCTTTATGAAGAGGGACAAAATCGAAAAGTAATTTATGGTCATAATATTCGTAACGTTTCTCCTTATCCGGAAATTAATGCGGAAGGACATTTTCGCTTTGAACCATTAATGGCGTTTGCTTATTATGATTTTGCAAAAGAAAATCTTTATTTTCAATATAGCGACGAAGAAGGAGAGGCTTTGTATAAAATTTATGCTGTTTCTTTCTACAATGCCGGAGATGAATTCGGACGAGGATACGAAGAAGAGGAATTGACCTCTTATATTGAAGAGGCAAAATATAACAGTCTTTATTCTTATGACGTGGAAGTAAACGAAGAAGATGAATTGTTGTCTTTGATTACTTGTACTCGTTATTTTGGGTTATATGAAAAAACACAATTTCGAGTAGATGCTAGACGGGTTCGAGAAAATGAAAAAATTACCAAATATAAGGTTGAAACTACGTCAAATTATGATATAATTAAATAAGATAGAGGAGGGTGTTTATGAAGAAACGTAGCATCATAGCTTTCTCTCTTTTTCTACTTTTTTATATGTTACCGATGGGAGTAAATGCAGCAGAAGATGATTACATCTGTGTATCTGGTAATTTGTATGATGTAGTATCCAAAGGAGAAAAAGTAAATGCTTATCAGATTGAAAGTACACATATTAAGAAGGGAACGATGTTACCGGATGAGTACTTTGCAATGAAAGAATATTTGGCAGAACACGAAATCGATTTTGGTGCGCAATTACCAGATGCTGGATATTCGGATTTACTTTTATTCATGCAACTATATGGAAATGTTTATCGTGAATATGGAGTAAACGTTGATGAAAGCCAATATGAGTTTCAAGTGGTTTCTTTGAATCGTAGGTGTAATCGTCAAGCAAATTCTTCAGGAGGATATACTTGGACGAGCTGTCCGACAACCGATCAAGCGGGAACTTCCAAAAGTCCTTATACTACGGTTCAGATTAAAAAGGCTATTTTACATGATGGTGTAGTCTTTGATGAGGCAAGAGGACAATATTACTTAGAATTTGAAGATAACTTTGATTCTAATTTAATTATTCGTGTCGTACGAAATGGAAAGAAAAATTCAGAAGAGTACGATTTAATGAGTGCCCAGAGATTGGGAATTGTTCAAGCGAGCGAACTGATTGAACTTGGTTCTTCTGGAACAAAAATTTATTCCAATATCGGGGCAGGATACGATTTGGAGTTTTACTTAAAATCAAGCGTTTCTCCTTGTGGTGGTGCTTATCTTGGTAGAACAAATATCGTTGTTCCGGATTATGCAGACGTTAGCAATCCATGGAAAAATTCTGCTATTTGTACGAATTTCCGTACATCTTCTGATTACAGTCATATTCCAGAACAACCTGTTAATTATAAATCAATCTTAGTTCCAGAATGTTATCAGGATACGATTGATTATACAGAGCGTTCGCAAATTACAGAAGCATCTATTCAAGCAAAGATCGATAAAGTGATGAATATGTTTGTTATTTCAAACGATGCGGATATCGATAATTTGACTTGTGGTTATATTCG
>CALVKE010000089.1 GCA_944332535.1 uncultured Bacilli bacterium | reverse complement strand
TTAAGTAATACTAGTTAATATTAGGCAAAATTAAAAGACTTATTTCCGCTTTTATATTCCAAAGCAGCAATAAGTCTTGTAAATTAAATGTTTCTTCATAAACCTGCATTTAGTCTAAAAATTCACGTTTTTTTATTTTCTAGTCGATATGCTTTGACAAAAAAAAGAAATTCTTGCGAATTTCTAATCTGTTACAATCCAAGCCGTTGGGATGTTTCTTAACCCTTCGGATCCTCCAGCTACTGGATGCGATGCTACTTCTCCTTCTAGAATAAGAGATGTAGAACTTCCACCGTCCATGTTTGCGGCATTGACTGCACCATATCGTTGCATAATTTCCGTTAATTCTACCATACCGCATCCTAAGATATCCGGACGACCATATTGATATCCTCTGCCATCGATGACTAACATTAATACAATTCCATCTTGCCTTTGTCCAATGGCAGTACGAGGAGCAATTCCCCAACCACCATCTCCGCGAACAAAAGATGCTTTTCCATTTACAATTAAGAATGGCCCGAATTCTACGGCATCACGAATTCCTTTATTGATGGCCTGTCTTGCTGTCATTCTTCCTAATACCAAAACATTATCTTGGTTAAATCCAACAATTCCTCCCCCTACATTGGCATCTTCATAATCCCAAACTACTTTTCCGTTTTGAATTACTGTACCATGAGGGATAGCTCCATTACTATTCCAATCTGGATCATAAAATCCTCCCGCGTTAATTGCAACATGCGCATTATAATTCTTAGCAATTACTTTGGTAGATTGTCCGGTCGTACCCAATTTACTAGTCGTTCCAATTTTTACTTTAGAAGGATCATATACTGCTACTAAATATCCTTTGTATCCCGTTCCGCTGATATCAATTACTTTATATAGCGCATCTTCATCTCTTTCTAGAATTTGTTTCTCGTAAATCGAATCATATTCTTTATCTTCTTCGAAATCAATTAAACTAGTATCGGTATCTTCTCCTGATTCAATTACTTTATTATAAGCTAATACTCGGGCTATTTCTTCATCGGAATAAAACCACGTAGCCAAATAATGATGGCTTTTTGTCGTCATCGCCGTCGTAATTAATAGATTACGAAATCCACTCCATGGTCCGTAAAGAAGAAAAATACTTCCCGATAAACCAATGATAATAATCGATAAAAATAACAAAAAGCCCCGTTTTATATTGATATTTAACTTTCTCTTCTTCTTCATTTGTTACCTCTTTATTTTCCAACATATTTTCCGTCATCATTAAAATCAATATAATGATAATCTCCTAGTTCTAATGCATTTACTTTTTGTTCTTCTTCTACTCCACTATTATAAACTTCTACAAACTCATTAAATTTATTGACGTCCTTTACATAATAATTAATGGCTGTCTCATAAGAGATGATCATACTTTCGCACTTACTTTGAACGTTACTATTGGCATAGGTTACTCCAAGGCAATATGTTCTAAGAGTATCCTCATAATCTAAGGCCTTCCCTACTACTTCTACATAATGATCATAAGAGGAAATCCACTTAGAATAGTTTTCTGCAACAAGTTCAACATATAAATTATTAATGACAGAGTCGTAAAGGATTTCTCTTTCGCCATTTAATGCGGTTGTCCAATCTTTAAATTTTTCATAAGTTTCTTCAATAATTACCGTATTTTCTTTTGTATCGGATACATCTTTTGCAAAAGAAGATGCAAAGGATATTAAAATTCCTGCTAGAATCAATCCAACTCCGATTATTATTAATATCCATCGTTTCATTTCTCTAGCCTCCATAGTATTACTTATATCATATTTTTAACTTTTTGTAAATAGAAACTAGCGACCTTAAAAAAGAAAAAATGATAGGCAATTTATCATTTTTTCTATTGCATTTCCACTATTACTAACTTATTTTCTTCATGAACTAGAATTAATGTTTTCTCAGAATCATATCCTAAATCTTTTTTGTAGGTTATTTGGGCTTTCACTTGGAAAGCTTGATTATCTATCTTTTCTTGGTATTCATAACTTACGGTTTGAATATCTTCAATCTCTACGTCTTTTACAGTAGGAAGTTCTTGTCTTCGATTGCCATAAATATTGCTTTTTACATATTTATAAATGGTATCGGTTGCCTTTTCTTGAAAGTTTTCTCGAATCGATGTAGAAAGAAATTGAACTCCTCCAATATCTTGATTTGTCACCTTATTAGATAGTGTATAAAAATCAATCAAAAATAATTTACTAACCAAAGTAGCATACTGTTCTTCATCTACTCGATTATCTTCTAACTCTTCTTTTAAATCGTTGTAATATTTTTTAAAGATTTTGGTTTGATTACTTTCTAATTGATAAGAGTATTCTTCTATTTTAGAAACTACTGTAATTTCATCGGACTGCATCCCATTCCAAAGAAGATAAGCACCTATTACAACTACAATACAAATTAGGAGAATCAGTCTTCTTTTCGGAAAACATTTTTTCTTTTTCATTATTGTGTAATCCTTTCTTCAATGTAGTCTTCACTGCTTAGTTTTTGTTGCTCCTCTTTCTTTATTAAATCAAATACAATCAAAGAATTCGATACATTCAATAATTCATCGGCGTATTGATTCATCTCTTGAACGTACTCTTCGGTAATTTCGACATTTTTTAGTGTGAGATAAGCTTCTTTTTGGGCATTGTAGAAGACTTTATTCGTTACCCAGTTTCCATTTGGGAATACTACAATATTATCTTCTCCAACTTGGAAGATATCATGCCCTAATTGATATTTATTATAGAATCCGAACATATTACCAAGAGTTGGCATTACATCATACATTCCCATTACTGTTGTAATTTCTTTATGAAGAGATTTCTCTGTTTCTTCACTATAAATCATGAATGGTACTTTTCTTAAAATATCGTATTGATAAGTATCAATAGCAAAATAATTTGGATCTTCGCTATCGATTACATCATCGGTTTCTTTATCGTAATTATAAAGTCTTGCAAAATCGGATTTTGGAAGTCTGGCATCATGATCTCCATATAACACAATAACGGTATTTTCCATTAATCCATTTTCTTCTAATGCAGTTAGGAATTCCCCTAGTGCTTCGTCTGCATAATGAGCAGATTTGATATAGTTTCCAAGTTTTGTTCCTTCCATGTATGGATAACTAATAATTTCTTTTTCCCCATCGGTATTGATAATCTCTTCTTTGATATCAACATCGAACTCTCCGTATTTATCTACATCGGAAAATGGTGTATGGTTACTTAACATAATGAATGTTCCATAATATGGCTGATCTTTTGCGGCGATTTCTTTCAACTTTTCAACGGATTGCCGGAAGAATGATTTGTCGGATAAACCAAGGCCGATAACCTCATCAATCTCATAAGTATCTTTGGCATATAACCGGTCGTATCCTAAGCTTTTGTGCATTACATCACGATTCCAGTAAGAACCATTGTTCGCATGCATTGCAAAAGTATAATATCCTTTTTCTCCCAGTAATTTCGGAATAGACACATATTCCCGGTTGAAATAACTAACAAAAGCGGTACCATTGTTCGTTGGCATCAAACTAGTGTTTAAAGTAAACTCACTATCGCTGGAAGTTCCAACACTAACTTGTGCATAAAAATTAGAAAAATATAAAGATTTTTTAGCTAATTTATTTAAGTTTGGAGTTACTTCTTGTCCGTTGAATTCTAAACCGATCAAAAAGTTTTGCATACTTTCTGCATGAATGGAAATGATATTTTTTCCTTCAAAAATTCCTGTATATTTATTAGACCAATCTTGCGTATCAGGTGTTTCATCGTAATATTCTCGGAATGTTTTTACTGCCTCGTCATAACCAAATAAACTAGTAATTTGCGGTTCGATACTTTTGATCAAGTCATTAATATGATAAGTATAAATTCCAAAATTCATTACAATGTATTCCCGGTTCCACTGTTTGGCAAACCGTCCTATTTCTAAAGAAGTTAACGTTAATAGGAATATAACCGCACAAACAGCAGCTCCTCCTAAAGTGGCAAAGAACTTTCTTTTATCACGATATTCTCCTGTTTGCAAACGTTTTGTCTTCTTTAGACGATGATGAACATAAATTAAGGCAAGAGGAGCCCAAACATAGACTAAATCTTGAATCCGTAAGACATTTTCTACAACGGCATCCCCTACTGCTACTACGTATTTACTCGTTGCAAGCAAGGACACGGAAGAAAAAGAAGTATAGAAAGTATAGTAACACGAATCAATAAAACATATCAATGTTAGTAAAATACTCCATACTAAAAGATACGGATATTGATGTTTTTTCTTTACTAAAAAGGAAAAAGAGGCCACTACTAAAATCACGGCAAGATCTGCTAAAAACGGTTTAAAAAACAATACATTTTCTACAGTATGAATCGTAAAATACCGCAAAAGTATTGTATTAAACAAAAGAGAAATAACAAACACAAAAAATAAAATATTATTTTTTACAATCTCAACACATAAATTACAAAAAGTGATTGCTGCTTTTTTGGGATTCTTACGAATTTCTTGAAAACGTTTCTTTACTTTTTGGTTAAATGTTTTCATTTTTTTAGATATCTTCTTCATTTTCCTGGGTCTTCCTTTCTGATTTCTATTAAATCATTATATCATGTTTTCGGGAAAATGAAAAGCAAATTTCAGGAAATGGTGTCAAGTATTAGCCAATAAAAAAAGGGAACAGCGTCCCTTCTTCCTTTTGCTAACCCGCAACTTTTTCTTTCGATGATTCTTTTAACACGTATCCACTATTTAAAGCCATACCAAATACAAAGATATAAGCAAGAATATAAACCCATAGCAATAGGATTAAAATATTGGATAAACTTCCATAAAATAGATTGTATTTTGCAAATACGTCTACATAAATGGAATAAACTTCGGTCGCAATAATCCATCCGACGGTTGTAAATAAGCTTCCATAAGTCGTATCCTTACTTTGAATGGTACGATCAGGTGCCATCACATAAAGAAGTTTGACATTAAAGAAGATCAAAATCAAAGATAATGGATATTTTAAAATATTAAAAAGCATCATTAAATTCGTAGAAATGACATTATCTCCAATCAGGCTACAGATTCCATTCATGATCTTATCTCCAAATGCTGGAACGACGATAATAAATAGCAATAGTGCCACCAAGATAATGGTCATAAGAACGGCTTTTATTCTTCGTGATAAGAGATCTTTATTGGGAAACTTGTAAAGGGTATTCGAGCAAATAATCATAGAATGCGTACCATTACTTGCTAATAAGAAGGCCGAAATATAGAAAATGGCCATATTCAAGTTCATCGCTTGCCCTGAGACAACCGGAAGTAACAAATCCAGTGCTGCTTTCGGTAGAATATCACTTAACATGTTGACAATGTCCTGATACTCCACTCCACACGCTCCAGCGATCGTTCCAAAAAGAGCAATGAGTGGAATGACGGATAAGACAAAGAAAAAAGCAAGTTGACCAGGTAAGACGGTCATTTCTGGTCGGCGAAAAGTTTGAAGGATCTTTTTCCAAAACCGAATAAACTTGCCTTTCATCTTTTGACCTCCTTTTATCTTGCTTCTTCTTTTTTCGTCCTCATATCTAGGCTTGCTTCATTAATCGCATCATCCAATGTCTTAATGTCATCTTGAATGATACTATATCCAACAGCTGCTCCAAATCCATGAGGAAGCTCTTTTAATTCTTTCGTTAATTTCTTAACATACGTTTCCATTTGTTTGTCGGTATATCCAACGAGATAAATTAAAAACTCATTTCCGTCCGTACGCATAATCTCGCTATTTTCTAATTGCGTATTTACTAAAATAGAAGCTGCTTTGACGATTAATTTATCTCCTTCTTCATGTCCATAATTATCGTTTACATAGCTGACATTATTTAAGTCTACTACGATAATTCCCTGTGGATAAACCTTACTATTTTCCCAAACTTCCATGTTTAAATTCAAGTAATTTCTATTTTTCAAAGAGGTTAACATGTCCGTATACTTTCTTCTGTCTTCCTTTTTCACTCTTTTTACTTGACGTTTCTTTTTCCAGAAAACATAGAATAAAATGAAGATTAAAATAGGGAGTAATACCAATCCTAGAATCATTAAATATAATTCTGCAAATGTCGTTCTTTCAATAAGGCTAACGTCTAGCGAATCAAGTCCTAATAGACGATAGTTATAATAAGAATTAGTACCGATAATATAGTTAAATAATTGATAGAATTCATCGTTCCCATTTTTTATTCCGAAAGTATAATCATTGGTAATCGTATTTTCATACAACACTCCATAATTTTTGAATTTACTGTTTTTATAGTATTCATATACTTCTTTATCTACAATAATTAGCCGGTTGTCATCCTTTAAACTATCCAATGTCTTTTTTGGTGTAATATTGGCTTTGGAATTACTTTTGAAGTAAGAATAAATGACATTAGTTTGAAGCATGTTTACATCTTTATCTTTTAAGCTTTCAAACGAGTTTACTACCTCTTGAATAGAAGTATTTCCAAGTACTACATACTTTTCTACAAAAGGAGACATCGTCATCGTATAGTTAGAAGAATTAATTCCAGCGGTATCAAAATAGAAATCTACTTCTTGATTTTGCACTGCTTTCGCTAATTCATCAGTATTTTTGTATTTTTTATATTCCACGTCAATTCCCGTTAAACGGCGAATTCTTTCGATATACTCTCCAGCAATTCCTAAAACTCTTCCGTCTAGGCGTACTTCATATGGTGCATTTTCCACGTATCCATACACATAACTTTTACTAAGCATTTCTACCTTGGTTTTATCACTCATGTTTTTCGCGCTTACATAATAATCTAATAATTGTCTGTTATAGGCTTCTACATAGTGATTTTCTTTCCAATTGATAAAATACTTTTTTACGATAGAATTTAATTTGTCATTATTTTCGGTTAGTGTAAGCACGACTTTTCTTGTTAGTTCCGTAAAATAATAATTAATGTACGTATTTTCTAAGAAAAACGTCTTATCTAAATACATTAGATGAGGAACTAAAAACATGTCGATTTCTTTATTTTGATAAGCTGCAAGTAGGGTATCAATATTTTCATACGTTTTGTAAGTAATATTGGTAGCACTTCTTAAATAATAAGATATTTCAGCCGTATCTGCTGTCAATACTCCTATCGTTTTATCTTTCATTTCTAAAATAGAATTATAACGAGTATTGTCTCTTCCTAATAAGACATATCCGTCTTCGTAAAGAAGTAAATCCTTGTCTGTCAATTTGGTATCGTTACTTAAGATACGAAATTGTAGTTCTTGCGAACTTGGAGTGGCTGTTTTGGAATAGGGAATTTTATTGAATTCCAAATCGGTTTCTAATTCGAAATCGTTGGCAAAGTCAAATAAAACACCAGAACCACTATCTCCTAATACCGCCATATCATTTATCATATCTAGGTTTACTTTGGTAGCAGAATTGCTTTCAATCCATCGTTTTTCTAGAATCGTCAAAGACGTATCTTTATCTTCATGATTTAAAAAGAAGTATACCCCTAAAAAGACTAGTAAACAAATCAGTATGGGGCCTACAATCCATAAGGTCTTCTTTTTCATTCTTTTGGCTCCTCCTCAGTTGTTTTCTCGCGATCTCTCGTCCAGCTAAAGCTAGTAGAAAGTTTTGAGCGATATCCAATAATTGGGAAATCATTTTCCGCTTCGGAATCTTTTTGAATAAATACTTGCACATCGTATTGTTTTAAAAGATCCTCTCCTAGTCCATTGGTCGTAGACTCTCCAATTGTTTTGGCAGTAGATAATGATACATCATCATTCACTGTGATAATGACATTTAAAATTCTTCCTGCAACAGAGGTACTAACCTCTTTTACACTTTCGTTTTCTTGAAGAGTTTGCTTCATCTGTGTTAATGTTTGATCTTCGATTTGTGTCAATCCATCTAACCGGTCTCCATAATTAGCTACTCCGGTATCTGGGAAAAATAAATTACGAACCTGTATCAATAGAATAAAAATAACAAGAAAGAAAATGATAATAAAAAAGGTAAATTTATTCTTTTGAAATAGTTTTCGATCCATCGTTCGTTCCTCCTTTTACTATTTGCATTATACAATATTTTTCGAAAGAAAGCAACTTTCTATCTTTTTTGTAACTCCTCTGTTAGTAAGCGATTTGCTTTGGCGGGATCTGCACTTCCTTTGGTTGCTTTCATGATTTGGCCCATAAGATATTTAATAGCGCGATCTTTTCCATCCTTGTAATCTTGGACGCTGTTTGGATTTTCGTCTATTACTTGATTTACGATAGAGAAAAGATCTTCTTCCGAAATCGTGGATGAGGCATATTTTTGAATAATCGCATCCACACTCTCCTCTTTTTCAAAAAGAGCAGTTAATATTTCTTTAAATGTATTATGACTAATTTCGTTGGTTTCTAATTTTTGGACTACCTGTTTTAATTTTTCTTTGGTAAAACAAGTCTGTTCAATTGTTTGATTCGTCTTATTTAAATAAGCGGCAATATCTCCTAATAAAAGATTGCTGGCAATTTTTAAATTGGTGTTTTCCAAAGTTAATAAATAATCACTAACTGGTTTATTGGCAATAATTTTTTCAATGTTTATTTCACTGATACCGTATTCTTGGTACACTTTTCTTCTCTCATCTGGCATTACTGGAAGACTTTTTTTGGTAGAGTCTATAAATTCATCTGTTAATACGAGTGGAGGAAAATCTCCATCTGGAAAGTACCGATAATCATTTCCCGTTTCTTTTCTTCGCATTAATACTGTCTTGCGTGCTGCTTCATCATATCTTCTAGTTTCCTCGTAAATCTTGTTGCCAGAAGTGAGCTCTTCGATCTGACGTTGTGCTTCGACTTCTACGACTTCTCCAACACTAGAGATAGAACCAACATTTTTGGTCTCTGTTCTCGTTCCTAACGTTTCATCCTTACTCACGCTGACATTGACATCACAGCGCATGCTTCCCTCTTCGATTTTACAATCGGAAATATCGGCATAGAAGAATAATTCTTTTAACTTATGAACATAAGCGACGGCTTCTTCTTTGGTATGAATATCTGGTTCGGATACAATTTCAATTAGTGGTACCCCACAGCGATTAAAATCCAATAATGTTCTTTGCTGATGGTGAATACTTTTTGCCGTATCTTCTTCGATATGAATATCATGAATTCCAATTTTCTTGGTTTCTTCCCCTACTTCGATTTCTAGATATCCATCCACACCGATTGGAGTTCTTGCCTGGGTAATCTGATATCCTTTTGGAAGGTCCGGATAAAAATAATTCTTTCGATCAAAATACATTGTTTTATTAATTCGACAATTTAGCAAAAGAGCAGCGCGTAACGCTAGTCTTACTGCGTTTTCATTGATCGTAGGAAGAACTCCTGGATAAGCAAAATCTACCTCGTTAATATGTTGGTTCGCATCCTTGGTATAACCATTTTCCGATGGTGAAAACATTTTACTTTTTGTTTTTAGCTCACAGTGGATTTCAATTCCTACTGTTGTTTGATAATTATTCATGTACCTTCTCCCCTTCTAGATCTAAATCTAACTCTTTCTCTAAAAATGCGGCCAACTGATAAATCTTTGCTTCTTCAAAATGATTTCCAATAATGTGAAGACCAATAGGCAAATGATCTTTGGAAAATCCCATCGGTAAACTAAGTGCTGGAAGACCAGCCATATTAACAGGAATGACAAAGATATCGTCCATGAAATTTTTATGTACATCGTCCATTGGAGAATCAATACTATAAGCAGTTGTTGTAGTCGTAGGTCCAATGATGAGGTCATAGTTTTGAAAATGCTGTTCGAAGCTTTCCTGCATCTCTTGACGAATCTTTAGTGCTTTATCGTAATAAATCTTAGCATTCTCACCACTTAAGATGTAAGAACCAACCATGATTCTTCTTTTTACTTCTACGCCAAATCCTTCTTGTCTTGTCTTTTTGTAAAGTTCGTTGGCATCTTTGCAATTAGGAGCAGAATACCCATAGCGAACTCCATCAAAACGAGCTAGGTTACTACTTGCTTCTCCCATAGCAATAATCTGATAAAGAGTAACTGCCTGTTCTAGATGTTGAATATCAATGTATTCGACAACAGCGCCAGCATCTTCTAGTATTTTCTTAACGTTTTCCTGCTGTTTTACTATTTCCGGATCCACAATTTCACTGACAAAGTAACGAGGAATCGCAATTTTCATACCGCGTATTTCTTTTCCAATCCAACGGGTAAAATCTTCTTCCTCTCTTTGGGCACTCGTTAAATCTTTGGAATCATACCCTACTAAACTATTTAAAAGAAGAGCATTTTCATATACATTACGACTCATTGGTCCAATTTGATCCAAACTAGAAGCAAAAGCAACAAGTCCATAACGAGAAATTCTTCCGTATGTTGGTTTCATTCCAACAATTCCTGTATAAGCAGCTGGTTGACGGATCGAACCACCGGTATCACTTCCAAGAGCAAAGGGAACTAATCTTCCTGCAACCGATGCAGCACTTCCTCCAGAAGAACCTCCTGCAATTTTTTGACTATCCCATGGATTTCTAGGAGCACCAAAATAGCTGGTTCTAGAACTAGATCCCATAGCAAACTCATCCATGTTGGTTTTTCCTATGATAATCATATGCTTTGCGCGTATTTTCTGAATCACTTCCGCATCATAAATAGGGACAAAGTTTTCTAGCATACGAGATGCACAGGTAGTACGTAAATTTTTGGTACAGATATTATCTTTAATAGCGATTGGAATCGCAAATAATAAATTATCGACTTCTTCTTGTTCTAAATCAATCGCCTGTTTTCGTGCTTCTTCGCGATTTAAAGTAATAAAAGCATTCCATTCGGGATGCTGTTCAATTCTTTGAAAAGCCTCTTCTACTAAATCGATTGGTTTAATTTCTCTTTTTTTCAATAGTTCATGAATTTCTGGAATCGATTTTAATAAATAATTAGTCATTTGAATTCACCACCGGTACTTCTACGAATTTTCCAACTGTTTTAGGAACATTTTTTTCTATTTCTGCAAACGGTACTTCTCTTATTTCATCTTCTTGTCGCATCTTTGCTAAATGTTTTGTCGGAGTAACAAGAATGGTCGTTGTCTTGCTTGCTACTTCTTTGATTTTATCAATATCGTTCATTAACTGTTTTAACGAAATACTATATTGCTCAATCTCTTTTTCATCCACTTCAATTCTTGCAAGATGAGCAACATGTAAAACCTCTTCTCGTGTTAATTTTTCCACTACCATCATCTCCTCCCGTTTCTGTAGCACTATTATTATAGCACAATTCTCTTTTCCAGAAAAACATTTTGTTTATTTTGAACACACAAAAAAAGAGCGATTGCTCTTCACCCTTATTTCTTTGTCCTTTTTGTCAATAAATCCGCTGGAGAAATCTCTAAACCCTTAGATACTTTTTCAATCGTATCAATAGTTACCTTACGATTGGTTCGTTCAATTTC
Source organism: uncultured Bacilli bacterium (assembly GCA_944332535.1). GTDB lineage: Bacteria > Bacillota_I > Bacilli_A > RF39 > UBA660 > MGBC162581. The sequence goes on along the minus strand of CALVKE010000089.1, from coordinate 7,120 downwards.
TCCAATATAGTTCACACTAATATCCGCAAGTTCTGCTAACTTCTCTTGGGATAATCCTTTCTGCACTCGATAATACTTTACATTTTCACGGAAGATTGATCGTAAACTCATAGTACACCTCATTGGTATTATGGTAATTTCTTTCCCAAAAAATAACAACCAACAACTTTGTTGGTCATTTTTTTAAAAATATGGTATGATATTTATTAGGATGAGGTATAAAATGAAAAAGAGAACGGATTTATTGATTGAAGAAATTACCTATTTTATTCAAACAGCAGATTTAAAAGTTTATGCAGAAGATTTAAAAATTCATATTTATGTGGATGATGATGAGTTGCTTCTTTCTTATGGAAGAAAAAGGCATCGTCTTTCCGTTGTAGAAAAGGATGGCGCCATCTTTTGGCTGCTGGACGGAAAGTTAAAGTTAAACCATTATCAAAAGCATGATATCCAACAAATGGTAGAACTCATCATTCGTTATTTTTTATAAGGCTTGGTTGATGGTAGACGACTAGTTCGTGTTGGGCTCTTGTTACGGCTACATAATATAAGTATTTTTCTTCTTTGGTATAAGCATTTTCTAGTGCCGTATAAATAATTACGGAATCAAATTCTAACCCTTTTGCAAGGTAAGAAGGAACAATAACAAAATGTCGCTGAAAAGAAGAAGTAGCACTTTCTAATAAAGTAATCTCTGGAAAATCAGAATTCAAGGCCTCGTACAGATTTTTTGCTTCTTCGTCCGTTTTGGTAATAACCGCAACAGAAGAATATTCTTTTCGCAAGCGCAGGATATCTTCTTTCAAAGTAGAAAGAGTCCCTTTTTCTCGCTCTAGCACTTCTTTATGGTTGCTTTTTCGTATTGCACTAACATAATCCAATCCTAATATTTGATTGGCAAAGTCGATGATTTCTTCACTAGAACGATAAGTCTTTTTTAATTCGATATAAGTAAGATCCTTCCAGATTTCTTTTAATTCTTCTAAAGAGGAATAATGATAATACGGATTGATCGTTTGATTAACGTCTCCTAAAATAGTAAAAGAACTACGTTTAAAGATTTGATGAATTAATCGATATTGTAGTTTATTATAGTCTTGCGCTTCATCGATTACAATTTGTTGAATACGACCATGATAAGAGAAATCTTCCATCAATCCTTTTAGGTAAATAAATAAACAAGCATCTTCATAAGATAGTTGCTTCCTGCTGATTAACTTTTGAATTTCTGCATCTGGAAGAGGATGAGAAAAATGCCGTTGAAAGAACGGACTTTGATAAAAGCTAGCATAAATTTTTTTTCTATCCAATTCGTGATTTAATATCTTTTTCAAAGAGGATTCTATTTGCTTTAGTTTGCTTCTTTTTCCTTCGTAGACCTGGTTACAAATTTTCTCTGCCATTGCTTGAAAGCGATCTGTTAATAAAAGATGAGAGTATCTTTTTTGAAGAAGGTAAGTCAACTCATTTTTAGGATAAAGACGTCCTTCTACTTCTAGGTCCTCTTGAAAAGCTAGATGAGCAAGAAAATCACGCATATAATCTTCTAAATCAGTGATAACGATATCACTTTGCTTATAAGTAATCCATTCTTTGTTTTTGAATTCCCTCTTATAATAGCGTTCTAAGAAATGAGTGAAGGTTTCTACTTCTTTATAAGGAGCACTATGCTCGCTTAAAAATTGATCAAACGTCGTTTGTAGTGTGTTTCTCTCCCCTAGCTCTGGAAGTACATTGGAAATATATTCAGAAAAGATTTTATTGGGAGAAAAAATTAAAACATTATCCGAAGATAAATTGGGAATTTTATAAAGAAGAAAAGCAATTCGATGAAGGGCTACCGAAGTTTTTCCGCTTCCTGCTACTCCTTGTACGACTAACACCTTATCTTCTACATTTCGAATGACCTGATTTTGTTCCTGTTGAATGGTGTTGACAATATTTTTCATTTTGTCGCTGCCTTCTGATGCTAACACTTCTTGTAAAACATCATCATCGATCGCGAGAGAATTATCAAAAATGCGGAGCAATTTACCATCTTCGATTTTAAACTGACGTTTTACTTTTAAATTCCCTTCAATGGTACCTTCTGGAGCTTCATAAGAGGCTGGTCCAATCTCGTAATCATAAAACAAACTACAAATAGGACTTCTCCAATCATAAACAAAGTGGTGATGATTCTCATCCACATGCGTAATTCCGATATAGATATCTCTTTCCGTATTTCCTTCTTGAAACTTAATTTTTCCAAAATAAGGATTTGATTGAATGCGGAAAAGCGTTTGAAAATATCTTCCTTTTGCAGCAAGAAGAAATACTTGTTGATCATTTTCGATCATTGCTTGTCGCATTTCACTTGGATCCATGTCATGTTTACTATCCCAAACTAACTCTTTAAACTCTTGAATTTTTTCTTCCTTATCAAAAAGTTGTTGTCCTAAATTAGAAATTTGACTACGGATTACCTGTAGAGTATTTTGGAGATACTTTTTCTCCTGTTCTTTTTCGCTTTGACTGATTTCCATTTTTATCCCTCCCTTACACGCCAAAAAACGTTCCTTGTCATCACAAGAACGCTTTTTTTATTCTTTTTCTGTCATTCATTTACTGATAAACTATATTATAGTATAAAGTCTTACCCCTGTCTACGCTTTTTTCTCAGTTTCAAACAGTTTTTGATAGACTTTTCCATGGCCACCTTTGGAACTATCATATTTTTCCTCCATCTTTTCTGGTTTAACAATATGATAATAGGTTTCTAGTCCCTTGGTCATTGATTGATAAAGAGAGACTGCCTCTTGCTCTTTTCCTTCTTCTATAAAAGTAGCCGTCGGTTGAATAAATTGTTGAAATAGTAGATTAGCAAAATCTTTATTTCCATCTTTTTCGTAATCTTCCATCATGAATTTTGCAATTTGTGGACCAACGGTATCGTACTCATAAAGCATTGGTGCGTACTCTGGTTGACGTTGCATCACATTATTACGAAATTTTCTTAACTGATTTAATACATTGCAATTATCTTCCAATCCTAAAATAGAACAGATAATTGTTGTAATGTAACAAGAACTACTTCCTTCCCTACTTTGATAGTGCGGACTACAACTATCGGTTGGCCAAAAGTATTGACGATACCATGTACAATATCCCTTTCGATTATCTCCTTCAAATTCAAAATTCAAACAAGAGCCACATTGATCGACGTATGAAGCCATTATTATTCCTTCTTTCCTTTTTGCGGATATCTTAACAAATAGAAAAAAAATTGTCAAGAACGAAAAAAGAGACTATTTATTTTCGTCTCTTATTTTTAGAAAAGTTTGATATAATTCTTCGCAAGCTTTCTTGTCCATTTCTGGCATATCACGATACGGATTGAAAATATTTAATTTTTCATACTTTTCGCTTCCTAGCTTATGGTATGGAAGAAAGTCAATTCGTTCGATATGCGACAGTCTTTTTAAAAACTGATTTAAACTTCTTAGATAATCTTCATTATCCATTATACCTGGGACAATTACTTGCCGAATCCAAACAGGCTTGTTCGATTTTTCCAAGACATCCAGAAAGTGAAGTGCCTCTTCCATGGAATGTCCTGTTAAATTTTGATACTCTTGAGGATCGGTATGTTTGATATCTAATAATACTAAATCCACAAGAGAGAGAATTTCTTCATATTTTCCTACTCCTACTCCGGCCGTATCTAAAGCAATATGAATATTTTCTTCCTTTAATAATCGACAAGTCTCTATTAAAAAATCAATTTGTAATAGAGGTTCCCCTCCAGAAAAGGTTACTCCACCATTATTTCTTTTAAAATAAGGTTTATTTCTTTTTACTTTCGCAACCAATTCTTCTGGAGTGATATTTTCTTTTCCTTTGGTCCACATTTCTGGATTATGACAATATTTACAACGAAGACTGCACCCATTTAAGAATACAACCGTTCGTATTCCAGGTCCATCTACCAATCCAAAGGATTCAATAGAATCAATACTTCCTTTTGTCATTACATTTTCTCATGGAAAGTACGGGCAATAACTTCCTCTTGTTGCTTTCTTGTCAAACGATTGAATCGAACGGCATATCCAGATACTCGGATGGTTAATAGTGGGTATTTATCTGGATGTTCCATCGCATCGATCAATGTTTCACGATTTAATACATTTACATTTAAATGATGTGCTCCTTGAACGAAGTATCCATCTAACAAGCTTACTAAATTATCGATTTGTTCTTCTTTATTAGCTCCTAATGAACTAGGAACGATCGAGAATGTATTCGAAATTCCATCGCGGCAGCAAGAAGCATAATCTAGTTTTGCTACTGAGTTAAGACTTGCGATAGCACCACTAGAATCTCTACCATGCATTGGGTTAGCTCCTGGTGCAAATGGTACTCCTGCTTTTCTTCCATCTGGAGTAGATCCTGTTTTTGATCCATATACTACGTTAGACGTAATAGTAAGTACAGACAAGGTTACTTCCGCATCACGATAAGTTTTATGACTTGCTAACTCTTTATAAACTTTCTCCAAAAGTTCTTTGGCAATATTATCTACTCGGTCATCGTCATTTCCGTATTTTGGAAAATCTCCATCGATTTCGAAATCAGTAGTAATTCCTTCTTCATTACGGATTGGTTTTACTTTGGCATACTTAATAGCAGATAAAGAATCTACTGCAACAGAAAGTCCTGCTACACCATAAGCCATCAAGCGGCGAACATAAGTGTCGTGAAGAGCCATCTGTCCTGCTTCGTATGCGTATTTGTCATGCATATAATGGATGATATTCATCGCATCTGAATAAATAGCACACATTTTTTCGATTACTTTGAAGTATGAAGCTTTTACTTTTTCGTAGTCTAATACTTCATCTTCCATCTTATCGATTCCCTCGATAATAAGTCCACCTTTTACTTCATCTACTCCTCCATTGATAGAGTATAAAAGGGCTTTTGCTAAGTTACAACGAGCTCCGAAAAATTGCATATCACGTCCTTCACGCATAGCAGATACACAACAAGCAATTGCATAATCACTACCGTAGATAGGTCTCATGACATCATCATTTTCATATTGAATAGCATCGGTCTCAATAGACATTTTTGCACAATATTTTTTAAATGACTCTGGTAAATCTTGACTCCATAATACGGTCATATTAGGCTCTGGTGATGGATCTAAGTTCGTTAACGTATGTAAAATACGGTAAGATGTCTTCGTAACCATCGATTTCTTTTCTTCTGTTACTCCACCGATAGAGCAAGTTACCCAAGTTGGGTCTCCAGAGAATAATTCGTCGTATTCTGGAGTTCTTAAATGACGTACAAGACGAAGTTTAATCACTAATTGATCGATTAATTCTTGAGCTTCTGCTTCGCTTAATGTTCCGTCTTTTAAATCTCTTTCTAAATAAATATCTAAAAAGGCATCTACTCTTCCTAGACTCATTGCTGCTCCATTATTTTCTTTTACAGCAGCAAGATATCCGAAATATAGCCATTGTACTGCTTCTTTGGCATTTTTGGCTGGACCAGAAATATCGTATCCATATTTTTGTGCCATTTTCTTCATCTCGTCTAAAGCACGATATTGCATAGAAACTTCTTCTCTTAGACGGATTACATCATCACTCATTGGTCCTTTGATTTGTTCCCAGTCTTTTTTCTTCTCTTCTTGTAAATAATCAATTCCATAAAGAGCAACACGACGGTAATCTCCAATAATTCTTCCGCGTCCATAAGCATCAGGAAGTCCTGTCAATAATCCTACGTGACGAGCCTTTCTAATCTCTGTAGTGTAAGCATCAAATACTCCCTGATTGTGAGTTTTACGAAATTCGTTGAAATACTTATCTACCGTTGGATTTAGTTTATATCCATATGCTTCCAACTCTTGATATACCATACGAATTCCTCCGTAAGGGTTAACAATTCTCTTAAGTGGAGCATCTGTTTGAAGTCCTACAATTGTTTCGTTTTCTTTATCGATGTATCCTGCTTCATAAGCATTGATTCCAGACATATGATCTACATCAATATCCAAAACGTGTTTTTTTAATTCTTCTTCTAGTAAATTACTGCATCTATCCCAAACAGCTTTGGTTTTCGCAGTTGGTTTTTCCAAAAAGGTTTCATCACCATCATAAGCGTGATAGTTCTTTTGAATAAAGTCTTCCACGTTAATTTGTTGTGTCCAATTTCCTTCTTGGAAGCCTTTCCATTCTTCTCTCATTTTATCCCTCCTACATTGCATATTTTACCAAAATCCAACTTTTTTTTCAATATCTTTTTCTGCAATCAAAAAAAGATTTCGTTTCTATTTCGAAATCTTTCCTTATCTTACTTACGAAAAGCTCGTTCTTCTGGAAAAGATAAATTCATTCCTTCCAGTTCGCTCATCGGGATTTGATAATCGCTAGAATGCGTTAAGATACTTTGTAGATAATCTTTATGAGAAGCTTCTATTTCTTCTTTCGAAAGTCGTCCTGCTCTTTCAAATGCTTCTCCGTACTTTCTTGCATTTTCTTCTGTTAAAAGAATATATCCTTTTTTTAATAATTCTCTTGCAAATTGTTCGTCTTCGATGAAATAACCAGGATCTGGCGCAGCTGGAATTTTTTTATTTTCTTCTAATGTGTCGTAACGTCCCGCATTACAGCGAACCGTTGTAAAAAATTGACGATAAGTCGTATCTATCAAATAAGTCGTGGTCGCAACCGAATCTGTTGGCGTCTCTTTTTTCGGAAAAGTAACCGTTCCAAAACAATGATGAAGGGGATACGAAAAACAATCTTCCGCTTGATTCTTGGTCACTACTAAACCTAAATTTTCAAAGGGAAGAAGCGATAATGCTTGCCCCATTTCGCAAAGGCCGTTCAAAGAATTCGTTTGTACGTCAAGTCCTAAATGTCGCCATTCTTTTCTAGTATTTTGAACGCTCCAATCTAGTAGAGCTTCGATTTCTTCTTTTTCTAGACCATCCGTCTTTGCTCCACTTGAGATAATTTGACGGACATGTTCTACACTTTTCTGAAGCATTTCCTGATCTACTTTTTTCTCTTCTGGCGGTTGATCTAGGATAAAACTTTCATTTTCTCCTAGTAAGTAAAGA
>CALVKE010000088.1 GCA_944332535.1 uncultured Bacilli bacterium | reverse complement strand
AGAAAGATAAAACTCCTCCGTAAAGGAAATATTCAAAAAACCAGGACCTGCAATATTAACATTGCAAAAAATAGGATCTTTTTCTAAATATCCCTTAATCTCTTCTGCAATTTCACGAGGATTTTTCCCTACTTTTTTCGCAAGAGCCATACAATCGTTAATTTGATAATCTCCTAAATCTACTCGAGCCGAACGAACAAAATTAACTTTTTCTACCGGATAACCCGCCTCTTGAAAAATATCTTTTATTTTCTGCTCCAATTCTTTTAAAATACTCATTTTACTTCCTCCCAACTTACTTGATAAGTAACCTCTTTTTTCTCTTCCTGTAACCGATATTTTACATAATAAAAGTTTTCCTTATGCATCAACTCTAACGTATAGATAAGAAGAGGTAGTCGATAATTCTCATTGTTTAAAGTCACCTCATTTAAAGTTTCTCTATTTTTTAAAAAAACATACCTTAAATATAATTCCTCATTTTCTCGGATCAGAACATCCTCCGAAAAGGATAGAAATACTTTTGTTCCATTTTCTTGAAATCGAAGTCCACGAGAATCTAAAATACCAAGTTTTTCACTATGAATTTCTTCCTCATCGCTGATCAGGTGTGTACTTACTTTTACTTTCATGCTTTTCTCCCTTACAAATCTATCTAGGATTATATCATAAATTATCTATATTGACAAAAAAAAGAAGATTTTCTTTTCTTCTTTCACACTTATTCATAAACGAATTCTTATTTTTTCTCCTTCTTTTCTTCTTTCCACAACTTCACGTGTCCACCATCAAACTTATATACCTGATCGACTAATACTTCAATATCTTCCTTCAAATGGCTAGCAACAACAATTAATTTTCCTTTCTTTGCTTCTTCTAATAAAACCTTACGAATCTTTATTACCGTATCCTCTTCAATTCCGTTAAACGGTTCATCAAATAACATAATAGCCGGATCTTCCATTAACACTTGCGCAATTCCCAACTTTTGCTTCATTCCTAAAGAATAGGTAGCGTACTTTTTATTCGCATCTTTGGTCAAGTTTACTTTTTCTAACGTTTCTTCGATCTCTTTTTTTCCGATCTTCTTTTGGATATTCGCAAGAGACGCTAAATTTTCATATCCGGTCAAATAAGGAATAAAACTAGGTCGCTCAATGAGTGCCCTCGTATCTGGTGCAAAAGATGCTTTCTTTATAATATCTTCTCCATCAAACAACACCGAACCAGTCGTTGGTTGATAAAATCCACAAATAATTTTTAAAAGGACACTTTTTCCACATCCGTTAGGTCCTACAAAACCGTAAATATGTCCGCTTTCTAGTGTTAAATTCACATCTTCTAAAACAGGAACTCCTTTAAATTCCTTGGATAAGTTTTCTAGTTTAATTACCATATTTTTACCTCCTAACTTTCTCAAAAAGTAATACAAAATACTTTCGATAAAATAAATAAGAACCTAAAGTAAAGACGATCCCAAGAAGAAATACAAGCCATTCTTTCCCTAAGTAATAAACGAAATTCATGTTTAACTGTGAAAGAACAATAAGGAAAACAAGCCCTATCACAAAACAGAGAATCCAAGATTTCGTGCTGATGAAATAACAGAATAAAATCAATATTTGAAGAAAGAAAGAAATCAAGATATCTAAAAAGAACAAAGATAAAACGGAAGAGGCCGACGGCAACGAAAGAGAGGTAATAACAAAGAAAAGTAAAACAATTCCGTAAATAACGATTTTTAGAAAAAGTAAAAGAATAAGGTCTACCAATTGATGCCCGAAAAACCAACGAGAAGGAGAAATCCGTAAAAATAGTGTCTCAGGAGAACTTACTAATTCACTCAAGAAAAGACTTAATTTCAAGTAACAAATCGTTCCGATATATACTAACAAAAGAACAAATGCCAAAATGGGACCGTCAATACCATTATCTAATCCAAGGGAAGCTAAGAAAAAATCGTAATCTCGATTAGGATAATACATTTTTGCAAGCAGCAAAAAGCAAAGAAGAACAGAAAATAAAAACAAAAATAATTTCTTTTTCTGAAGCAAATAAGCAACATTTCTTTGAAACAGGAAAGAAATCATGAGGCAATCCTCCTTACCCTTTTAGCGGCCCATTTTATAAAGAAAGAAACGAGTGTAAAAGCCAAGAAAAGATATAGAAAAGTAGCAAGAGTCTCTTCTAGAAAACTATCATAAACAGCTCCTCCCAGATAACTCTCCATTCCTATCTTAAACAGAAGACGATCATCGAGAAATCCGAGTAAATTTCCTCCATTAAAATAATTGACTCCCCAAAGGCAACTAATCAACATTACAATTGCTTTTTCAAACAAGTGAAAAGAGACAAAAACGATGACCGAAAGTATCATTAACAAAAACACTTTTCGAAAGAAAATAAATAAAATATAAACCAAATTAGGAATTTGCCAAGAGGTATAAATACCATATCCAAGGTCAAAGCTACAAAATATATTTAAGCCCGTTAGAACAATAAGAAATTGAATGAAAATAACAGAAATATTATAGAACAGTAACATTTTAATGGTCTCGAAAAAATAATTTTTCTTATTCTGATATCGAATAATTCTAGCATTATCTTCACTAAATGTATGAAACGCTTGACTCGTGTTTAATATAATTAATAACAAAAGCAAAAAACTAAACGTTCTATTCTCTAAAATTCTTTCAAGAGCAGGCAGATAAGCCAGATATCCGCTAGCAGTATTAGGAAGGAGGAAAGAGGCATACAAGCCAAACAAAATCATTAATACAAACGTTAACTTAAATCGAGGATGACTCAAGAAAAAACGAAGGCTTTGCCAATAATACTTTTGATTAAGAGTCCACTTCATACAACACTTCCTCTTTCTTTCGATACGTCAAATATAAACAGAAAAGACTTCCTAAAGCTAGTACCAACGCAACAACGAAATTCCATTTGATACTAAGGGTATAAACATCACATAACCAATAACCAAATAGATTAAAAAGATAAGCATATTGTGGAAATATACTAAATCGACCAACAAGCGTACCAAAGCCTAATTCAGAGATTACATTAAGTCCCATAAATACCAAAAACGCCTCAACAATCGTTACAATCGCATTTTTATTTTTTTTACAAAAGATAAGACCAAGATTTACATAAAAAATACTATGAGTAACAATCGTTAAGAGATAGTAAAACCAAAAAGAAAAGGAACTAGGATATAATTCTGGATTAAGTGGACCAATATAAGTAAAGTGATACATAAAGTCTCTATTAGAAACGAAATAGCTGAGTACGATAAAAAACAACATAGCAATTGGAAAAAGAATTACTACTTTCCACGCAGATAAAACATTTTGTACCATCCACTTGCGATAACTCATCCTCGTTAATTCGTTTTTAATAAAACCACTTTTTAATTTCTCTTGAAAATTAGGAACGGCAGCAATCATAATAAATAAAGGAGCCGCCACCTGCAAATTACTAATAGGAAAATGGACAAAAATAGTAAAAAGAGTATAAAAAACATTGTCAGAAAACGCAGAACTATAAGTAGTTGCATATTCATAAACCGAATAGCCTATTAAAAATAATACTGCCAAAAGAGAAAGAAAGAAAAAACGATTTTTTTTTAAAAATACCTTCATATTACACCTCAAAAAAACGGAAAGCATGACAACTTTCTTTTATAGATCAGAACTATTTAAATACCAGTTACCATTGTAATAAACAGAAGCAAAAGTAGATTTAGTAGCTTTTACTCTTAAGTTATAGGTACCAGGATTACTATTCTCAACATTTCCCCAGGTTACAATGCTACCTTCTGGTGATGAAATCCAATCAGAAGTCCTTCCACCCTGTTCAACTGTTTGAACAGAAATAGCACGTGTCCCGCCTGTAATAGAGTCCCGCGTATGAAGAGTCTTATTATATTGTGGAGTATTGTCTGACTTATAGTAATAATGATCTCCTTCGACTACCTTACTAAAAGATGGTAATTTTACATTAACCCATGGTCTAGGATTACTTGCTAATACACCCGTACTAGCAAAAACTGCCGTAAAAACAAAAGCAACAAAAACAACTAAAATTTTTTTCATTTTTTCCTCCTAAATAACGAGTCATGCTTTTCCATTTTTCGTGATTACTACCAATCACACTTACAATATAAATCGAATATCCTTGAAAATGCAATAAACTATTCGTTGAATTTTGTCGAAAAAAGAAAATATAAAATTAAAAATAATTAAAGAATGAATATTTTATAGAATTAGTCTATCACAATAGAGTATATAAAACAACTGTTTTTTTTAGAAAAAAGAAGAATAACTTCCAAATTTCGACTCATACTAAAGATAGAAATGAGGAATGAGGAATGAAAGCTTTAAGAATAATAAGAAAAATTACCAAATTCACTCTATTTTTCATCTTTCTTTGTTTAATTGGCGTATCCGGACTCTACATTTATGCAAAAATAAGTCCTAAATTAGAAATTAAAAGTGCTAATGCTTTTTTAATGTATGATAGTGAACAAGAATTATTCTTTCAAGGAAGTGGAAATCAAGAGTGGATTAGTTTAGATAATATTAGTCCCTACATGGTCAAAGCAACATTATCAACGGAAGACAAACGCTTTTATGATCACTATGGATTCGACTTTATTCGTATTGCTAAAGCTATGTATGTTAATCTAACCAGCAAACAAAAAAAAGAGGGCGCATCCACAATTTCTCAACAATATGCTAGAAACTTATTTCTAGACTTTGATAAAACTTGGGAACGAAAGATCAAAGAAATGTGGATTACCATTCAACTAGAATCCCATTATTCCAAAGATGAGATTTTAGAAGGGTATCTAAATACTATTAACTACGGACATGGAATGTACGGAATTGAAAACGCAAGTCACTTTTATTTCGATAAGAGTGCTAGTGATCTAACTTTAGCAGAGGCCGCCATGTTAACCGGAATTCCCAAGTCCCCCAGTAATTATTCCCCATTCACCAATTATGAGCTTGCCAAAAAAAGACAAGTCAACATTCTTTATATGATGTTAAAAAATAAATATATTACAGAAGAAGAATATGAAAATAGTGTAAACGAAGAATTGCATTTAGTAGGAGAAAAAGAAAAAGATACGATTACTTCCATTTCCTACTATCAAGATACCGTCATGAAAGAGTTAAAGAAATTAAATATTCCAGAATCTTACTTAGAAACAGGGGGATTAAAAATTTATACGAATCTAGATCAAAATGCCCAAAAGATTCTAGAAGAAAGCGTAAATAACAATTTAACCAAAGAAGATGATATTCAAACCGCTGCTGTAATGATGGAACCAACTACCGGAAAAGTAATCGCAATCATTGGAGGAAGAGACTATACAAAGTCTCAGTATAATCGAGCTTACTCTTCTGTTCGTCAGGTAGGTTCTACCATGAAACCACTTCTTTATTACGCCGCATTAGAAAATGGATTCACATCCAGTACCACATTCACCAGTGAAGCAACTACTTTTACTTTTGCAAACAATAAAACTTACTCTCCTCAAAACTATGGCGATAGTTACGGAGAAAAACCAATTTCTCTTGCTACAGCTATCAGCTATTCAGATAATATTTACGCAGTTAAAACACATATGTTTTTAGGAGAAGAAACACTCGTAAATATGGCAAAAAGACTCGGAATTACCGCGCAATTAGATCAAGTACCATCTCTTGCTCTTGGAACAGCAAGTATTAATATGTTAGAGTTTGCCGCCGCATATGCCGCATTTGCGAACGAAGGATATAAAGTAGAAAGTAACTTTATTCAAAAAGTAGAAGATTTAAAAGGAAATGTGTTATACGAAAGAAAATACGAAAAAGAAGGTATCTTAAATAAAAGCCTAACTTATATTCTTAGTAATTTATTAACGACTACTTATGATGCCGACTATATCGATTATTCGTATCCGACCGCTTTATCGATTGCCCCAAAACTAAAACATACCGTAGCTTTAAAAAGTGGTACTACGGAAACAGATCATTGGTCCATCGGATATAATAAAGATATTGTAACAGCCGTTTGGATTGGATATGACGATAATAAAAGTCTTAGCGTATCAGATTATAAATATTCTAGAAATATCTGGGCAGATGCCATGGAAGGATATTTAAAAGATAAACCGGACGATTGGTACGAAATGCCTAGTAATGTGGTGGGAGTATTAGTTAATCCAATTACCGGAAAACCCGCAACCAACGAAGATAAAGTAAAAAAAATCCTCTACTATGTACGAGGAAGTGAACCAAGTGAGACCGATACTGTCTTCGATGAAAAATACGATTATAACCAAAATGAAAAGTCTTCCGAATAGAAGACTTTTTTTTAAAGAAGAATTTCTCCTTCTTGTCCATTTTCAATCAAGAATCCATTGGCATCATCCGTATCAATATGCATTTCAAAATAAGAGTTAGGTGCCTCTTTAATCATAACATGATCAAAAATTCCACCCTTTTCAGAAGCAATAGCAACACGAACACTAGAAACATTCATAAGTCCATATTTTTCTCGATCTTCTCTAGTAATATGAATATGACGATCTGCAATAATAGCTGCTTCTCGTACGATACTTCCACAAGGACCAATGATTTCTACCGAAGTGGCTCCTTCTAACTGACCACTAGTACGAACAGGTGCTGTAATTTTCAAACCACGGCAATCCGTTTGAGATAACTCCACTTGCGTATAAGAACGGAATGGTCCCAAAATACGAAGTCCTTTTAATTGCCCTTTCTCCGTTTTAATATCTACTTTTTGACTACAAGCAAATTGTCCTGGCTGATTCAAGTCTTTTATTTTTTCCAAAGAAACCTCTTTTCCAAATAATATCTCAAAGTCTTCCTTTGTAACATGAACATGATGGTTACTAACTCCAATAGTTACTTTCATCTTTACTGATTCTCCCTTCATTTTTCTCAAATATATCTTAACATAAATTAAAAAAGAAAGAAATATATTTAATTGAAAGGAAGAGAAAAAAATGAATAATAATAATTTTTATCCAACTGGAGGATATCCAAATAGAAATACGGTTTTAGTACCACAACAAGGAACGACGCCAAGTCAAAATGCCCCACTAGAAGCAACACTAACTCCCCTTACTACACGTGCGGAATATGCAGATAATATTTTTTATTTAAATGTTGGAAGAGAAGTGGAAGTTTATTTTTCTTATCCGGACTCTATTGAATGGCGCGATAAAACCTTTCGCGGAACAATTATAGACGCAGGAAGAGACTATTTGTTAATCAAAGACAAAGATGGAAAAACGATTTTACTTTGGTTAATTTATATCAATTATGCCATTTTTGATGGAAATATTATTCACAATTTCCCAAGGCCTACCAATCCTCAACAATAAAAATACCACCTCTTGTAATTTAAGTTAGTTTTTGTTATACTAAAGAAAATAAGAGGTGGTTTCTATGGAAATTATTTTATCTATTAGCTGTCTAATCATTGCACTGATTGCAACCATTGCTATGATTATCAGTTATAATCAAAAAAAAATCGAAGTATTAAAGGTTCGCTTAGAAGAAGCTAGAAAAAATATTCATTACTTTTTAGAGAAAAAAGAAGAGAACCTAGAAAAAGCAATTCCTGTAATTGTAAACAGTAATAAACGTAAATATGGGAAAAAAGAAATATTAAAAGATTTAATCAAAAAGAAAAATTTAAAACGGGATCTCTTTGAAAAAGATCGTGATTTAAAAGAAGTCAAAAAAGAATTTTTAACACTCTTAGAAGAAGATGAAAAGCTACAAGAGAAAAAAGAAATCAACGAAATATACTTTGATATGATCGATATTGAAAATGATTTAACTGCATCCAAAAAATACTATAATCGAATAGCGAACAAAATGGAAAAAGAAATTCAGAAATTTCCTAGAAATTTACTAAAAGGATTATGGAAATATGAACCATCTGAAAAATTTGATACCAAAAAAGAAGTAGATTTAGAAATTCTAAAAGAAGAAGAAACCTCTAGTCCTAATAACTAGAGGTTTTTAATTTGCCAATTAACAGGAGTAATTCCGTGTTCTTCTAAAAACTGATTTGTTTTGGAAAAAGGGCGACTTCCAAAAAAACCATAATTAGCGGCAAAAGGAGAAGGATGAGCGGATTTAATAATACAGTGAATGGGGTTAGTAATCAAAGTTTCTTTACTTTTTGCAAAATTTCCCCAAAGAATAAAAACAATTGGAGTATTTTTTTGATTTAATAACTGAATCACGTGATCTGTGAAAGTTTCCCATCCGTATCCTTTGTGTGAGGCGGGCTTATCTTTTTCTACTGTTAAAACAGTGTTTAAAAGCAATACTCCCTCTCTTGCCCAGGGAAGTAAACTTCCGTTATTAGGAATATCATAACCCAAATCATCATGCAACTCTTTAAAAATATTATTTAAAGAAGGAGGTTTACGAATACCAACCTTTACCGAAAACGAAAGTCCTTCCGCTTCGTTTTCTCCATGATAAGGATCCTGTCCCAAAATAACTACTTTTACTTTTTCGTAAGGAGTATTCCGAAATGCATTAAATATTTCTGTCTGCTTTGGATAAATTGTTTTCTCTCGATATTCCTTTTTTATTTTTTCAATTAGGTCTACAAAATACGGCTCTTCGAACTCTTTTTGTAAAACAATATCCCAATCATTTCCGATCATTTTTATCACCAAGATCATTATATCATGTTTTCTGCTTCTTGTATGCAAGAACTTCCCGTTTTACGACTTTTCGAAGAGACAAAACCGCATACATATTAATAATAGCCATAAGAGCAACCAAGATGTCTACAATGGTCCATATAATACTAGCTCGTGCCACACTTCCTATCACTAACAGTAACAGCGTGACAATTTTAAGAACAAGGATATGCTTTTTATTGACGTTTTTATCGAAATATTTGAGATTGCTCTCCCCATAATAATAACCAGCAACAATCGTAGAAAAAGCAAAGGAAATAATAGAAAAGATAAGTAACCAAATACCAAGAGTCCCAAGGTGATAATGAAGAGCATATTGAGTAATTTCGATCCCATTAATATTACCAAAATCAATCAAATGATAATCGCTTGTTAAAATAATAAAAGCAGTCGTTGTACAAATAATAAAACTAACAAAATAAATACCGAGCACTTGAATAAATCCTATTTGAACAGGATGGTTCTCATCGGTTGTAGAAGAGGCGATCGCACCACTTCCAAGCCCTGCCTCTGTAGAAAAGACTCCTCGCTGAATCCCGATTAAAAAAGTAGAAAAAATACCAACTCCAAAACTTTTAAAATTAAAAGCGTTATCCAAAATCAAACCAAAAATATCGAAAAGAGAAGAAAAATTAGTAAAGAGGATATAAATTCCCAACAACAAGTAAATTCCTCCCATAATGGGCACTAATTTACTAGTGAGCTGGACAATTCCAGTTACTCCTTTAATAATCGAAATACCGGTAATAATAGCAAGAATAATTCCTGTTACAATAGGGGGAATCTGATAATAGTCTTGAAGAGAGGCGGATATTGTATTCGCTTGAATAGTCATAAATCCAACAATGTACGCAACAACAATTAAAAGAGCGTAACACAAAGCCAACTTCTTTTTGTGTAATCCTTTATCAATATAATAAGCAGGTCCTCCTTTATGGACATCTCCATCTTTTTCACGATAGACAATTCCGAGTAAACTTTCTGAAAAGGCGTTTACTGAAGTTAAAATAGAAGAGACCCAAATCCAAAAAATAGTCCCCGGTCCTCCTAAGTAAATAGCAAGGGCTATCCCTGCTAGGGACCCTACTCCAATACGAGCCGCTAAAGCCATGGTCAAACTCTGAAATGGAGAGATTTTCGTCTCTTTTTTATGAGAGAAGCCTTTTATCATATCTTTAAAATGAAATTGAATCCCTTTCAAATAACAAGTGAAATAAATACCTCCCCCAATTAAAAAAACAATAGCTGTCGACCATAAAACGCTATTTATGATTTTAAACATGTTTTTCACCCCATCTCATTGTACAAAAAAAGCACAGAAAAAAACGTCGAAAAAAGCGTAAGAAAAAATCTTACGCTTTCATTTATGATAGCTCTCATGATGCGAAATCTTAAAAGAACGATAAAGTTGTTCTAATAAAATAACGCGAAACATTTGATGAGGAAATGTCATCTTCGAAAAGGAAAGAGCATAATTAGAGCGAGCCTTCAATTCAGGATCCAGTCCATAACTACCACCAATCAAAAATGTAATCGAAGAAAATTGCATTTGCCAGGAATCTAGTTTCGAAGCAAACTCAACCGAAGAAGACTCTTTCCCTTCAATTTCTAAAGTTACTAGAAAATCTTTTTCCGTAATCCATTTTTCAATTCGTTCTTTTTCTTTTCGAAGAGCCGTCTTTTCTTCCAAAAGTCCTTCATCTGGTACTTCAATCAATTCTACTTTTGTATATTTAGAAAGTCGTTTCAAATACTCTTGTACAGCCATCTTCCAGTAATCTTCTTTTAATTTTCCAACACAAATCACACGAATCATAGCTACACCTCAAGTAGTTCTAACGGATCATCTTGTCTCGCAATGAAAATCTTTCCTTCAAAACAAACCGCATT
>CALVKE010000087.1 GCA_944332535.1 uncultured Bacilli bacterium | reverse complement strand
TATAATCAATAAAATGTAAAAATCAAGGGTTTTATAAACTCACTTGTCGTTCGCCCTTGATTTTTACATTTTATTGTACTATATTCAAACTAATTTCAGCTTTTTGCCATAAAACGGAATTCCAAATAAAAATTAACGAATCCTACGAAAGTCCGTAAATTTTTAGACTAAAGTCCGTTTTTTAACGGATCTTTTTCTTTATCAGATTTATTGCCGTTTTTTAAGATCATCCAAAGATAAATTAACATAATTGGAATTATCGAATTCATCAACAAAATTAAAATCATTAAGAAGTTCAACTTTGGAATCAAAATAATGTCTGTCTTTGTTAAAAGCGGTAATCCACTTTTCTAAAGTTTTTAAAGGAACATTAAATTCCTCAGCCGTTTTAATAGTAGAAGCATTATTTAAACAAATATCTTCACATAGTTTTTTCTTAAGTTCATTACTATAATGCATAGTCATAATACCACGGTCTTTCCATTGTATACATTATAGGATAATTGTATAAATAAAATATAAAATTGTTTACACACACTCTTTAATTGTCTATGTGTTCTCCTTAGTTGTCTACTTTAAGTTTAGCACTACATTTTTCTTGCCAAAAACTAGAAAAAGAATTATAATGAGAGTATAAAATAGAAAGGAAGTAAATGTAAATGCGAATGTATCATAAGTTTAAAAAGAGTCTGGGGGGGGGGTCAAAACTAACCCAACCCTCTAAGGAGGAAGAAAAGAAACAAGTTGCAAAAATTGCTATATTCCTCACAAGCATTTTGGTAATTTTTTTAAGTCTCAGTTATGCTTTTATTAGTATTACGCTAACGGGAACAAGACGTCATATCATCAATGCTGGAACTTTGGAAGTAGAATTGGAAGAAGAAAATGAAATTACAATCGATAATGCACTTCCTGTTTATGATGAAGTCGGAATGATTCAAGATGCTTTTGTGTTTCATGTACGAAATAAAGATCAATTACGAGTTAATTATACCCTTCGATTAGAAGATATTACGGAAAGTGAAGAGAAGCTATCCACGAGTGATGTCAAGTACGGATTAAAAAAGGGAGAGGAACTAACCATTGATCTTCTTTCTAATTTAGAAAATGGAGTAATCGAAGAAGGAAGTCTTGGAAAAGGGGAGACTGCAACTTATGAACTCCGATTATGGATACGAGATGACTTAGAAGATAATAATTTAATTGCAGGAAAAAGTTTAAGTTATAAAATTGCAGTTGATGTCACAGGATTGGTAGAGTCCGATGCTCCTGTAATAGAAATGTTATCAAATCCAATTGCAGGAAGTTCTACGTATTTATTGGAAGGAAAAGTAACGGATGAAAGTGAAATTGAAAGTGTTCTCGTAAATGGGGAAACAGTTGAAGTATTAGAAGATGGAACATTCTCGAAAGAGGTAACGTTAAAAGATGGTAATAATGAAATAACAGTTTATGCAAAAGATATGTGGGGAAATGAAAAAGAAGAAAAATTTACTGTCGTTTATGACGTGGAAGCTCCGAACTTAACGGTAAGTGCTCCAGTATCGAGCAGTAGTTCTTCTCCAACATTTACCACTTCTCAAAGTTATATAGTTAGTGGAACGGCAAGTGATTTATCGGGAATCAAGAGTGTAACAGTCAATGGTCAAACAGCATCTCTCTCAGGAAATAATTGGAGTTATAATTTAGGATCAACTGCCAATAATACGACGACCGTAACGATTGTAGCGACAGACAATGTAGGAAGGACAACGACCCAAACAAGATATGTATTCTATGATAGTGCTGCACCAAGTTTAGCGGTGAGTGCTCCGACTTCAACGAATGCCTCATCTCCAACGTATACGACCTCTGCTAGTTATACAGTGAAAGGAACGGTAAGTGACGCATCGGGAATCAGAAGTGTAACCATCAATGGTAACGCAGCAACGGTTTCTGGTAATAATTGGAGTTACAATTTAGGATTAACTGCTAATACGACGACAACTGTCACAATTGTTGCAACGGATACTGCTGGAAGGGCGACCACCCAAACGAGATATGTAAGATATGATAATGCTGTTCCGACGTTAAATGTTAGCACACCGACAGGAACATCATCTGGAGCACCTACTTACATAGAGTCAACTACTTATACAGTTAGTGGTACAGCAACTGATCTCTCTGGAATTGCATCGGTAACAGTCAATGGCCAGGCAGCAACTATTTCTGGCAATAATTGGAGTAAGACAATTTCCGTCAATGCAGGACAGATTATCCCAATTACTATAATTGCTAAAGACCGTGCTGGTCGAACTACTACCGCAGTGCGATACGTATACGCCTATAATGTCACAACACTCTTAGGTTCGAATCTTGCACCACTTGGAGTGATAACGACATCAATTCTAATCAATGGATCTACTAGTGTCAGTGGAAACGCTATGCGTTTATATATAAGCGGACGTGATTATCGGAATGGAAAAGCTCTTGCTGCTTATCAAACAGCGTTACCATTTTCTGGAATAAGAAAGATTGTTGTTGATGTTAATGTTGTTGAAAAGTCATCCACCGCAACCGCTTGGATAGGAATAGCCGCATTAGAGAAACCAACCACTACAGGTAATGACGATTTGATATCTATAATGTCTAATCGATATGTTCGCAAGGAAATAAGTTCTACGGGTTCATTGAGGATAGAATTTACAAGTCCTTCTACAACAGGAACATGGTATTTGGCTACATTCCTTGAGGCAACGTTTACTAATAATGCTCCGAATACTGCTGTGGATGCTTATATTAATAGTATTAAGATATACCGTTAGTACAGAAAAAAGATCCATTCCTTTGCGAAAGAAATTTGTCGAAGAGGTCATAGTCGGCTAAATATTGCTCAGATGTAGACTCGTGCCAGTAAGCAAGTAATGAAGATAGTTGGGGCAAAGCATAAGGCAATCTTCCAATCTTAAACAAGATAATAATCTAAATAATTATAATGTAAATGCAGAATTAAAGACAGAAAGTAGTGCTACTAATGGAATGATATCATTTAGTCCAAAAGGAATTTACACAAATGGGTATTTTAAATTTCGCTCTTGGTATCCTCAGGTGGCACAAATTACAGCAATTTATGTAACTCCATAATTTATCATTATAATTGAATTAGAAGTTATTCAAAATGATTTTTGAGTAACTTTTTGTTTTGATTTTAGTGGGTTTTCTACCTCATTTAAATTCTTAGTTTTTCTTTTATGGTTCTTGAATATTATAATAGAAAGTGATATAATTTGAAGTGAAATGAGGGACGTTTATGGAAAGGAAAAGAAGACATGATCAATGGGAACTAGTTTTTCTTGGAATCGTTACTGTTTTGCTTATTGGTTTGTTGCTGTTTTCGGCGGTCAGATTTAAACTAGACAGTCGGAAGAAAGACCTTTCTAATGATGTTACTTCTCCTGTTATTGAGGAAGTAGAAGAAAAAAAAGAAAACGAAAATGAATTTTCTCCACAAGAGCAAGAGAATGTGAAGGAAGAAGAAAAAGAACCTTCTTCTGAAAATCCGACTAGTTCGAATGACCCTCTTCCTGATCCTTCTCCTAGTTTGACGGATACCAATATTTCCCAGCCTTCCGAAGAGCCTGCCCCTTCTTCCGAACAAGTGATCCCTACTAATGAAACAGCGGTAGTTCGTTATTTTTCTGATTTGGAAGCTACTACATTTCAATCAGAAGTGGCAGAGTCTTCTTCTTTTACAGAAAAGGCAAAAAATGCTTTTACTAGCGTTGTAGATTTTTTGTTTTATGGCTCTGAAATTGGAGGATATACTTTTTCAGAACTCACCACTTCTGCCAAATTACAAATTTTAAAAATCGCGTTGTCGATCGATCATAAAATTGATGAGTATTTTCCAAACTATAAAGAGATAATGAAAGAAAAGATGACGAATTTAAAAGAAAAAGCGGCTCTTCTTTATCTAGAACAAACTTCAAAGTTATGCGAAAAAGTAGGAGAGGCGGCTTGTCAAGAAGCAAGACAAGATTTTAAGAACATGAAAGAAAGTTTTGGTTTTACTTGGGACCTTATTAAAAGTGCCGCTTCTAGTTCTTATCAATCTTTAAAAAATCTATTAGCAGAATGGTATGCATCCATTCGGTAAGGAGAATTTATGTTTAGAAAAAATGATGAAAAATTAAATATGCCGAAAGTTAATGAAGGAGTTCGTTTGGGAGTTGGGGTTTTAAAAATACTTTATTTTTTAATCATAGTCATTGCTATTTATATTACTACACTGTTACTTGCAAAATGGAATGTCTTGCCATTTCTACTAGATATTTTAAAAGTTATTTCTCCACTTTTTATCGGCTTGATCGTTGCTTGGCTTTTTGATCCGCTCGTTACGAAACTTCAGAAAAAAGGGGTCAATCGAGTATTAGGAACCGTATTTGTTTACGTATTATTTATTCTCGTTCTTTTAATTTTAGGAAAATTGACAATTCCATCTATTACAAAACAAATTAATGATATTGTTGCAGCGACTCCATCCTTTGTTAATTATTTAAAAGATTTTATCGATGGGATCTTTGATAGTATTGCTAATCTTAGTGGTTATGATTTACACGATGCAAAGATTCAAATTTATGATGCAATCAATCAATTGGGAGTATCTTTGACAATTGGTTTACCTAATTTGATTATCGATCTTATTTCAGGAGTTGTAACCGGTGGTATTAATTTAATTTTCGGATTCTTGATCGGATTTTACATGTTATTTGACTTTGGAAATATTCGTAAACATTTTCTTAGTTGTATTCCAAAAAGACATAAAGCAGAAACCAGTGAGTTGTTAGATAAATTAAATGTCAATTTAAAATCTTATGTACACGGAACCTTACTAATCATGTTAATCTTATTTACAATACAATCCATTGGATTAACACTAGCTGGAATGAAGGCACCTTTGGTATTTGGACTTTTCTGTGCCATTACTAACGTCATTCCGTATTTTGGACCTTATATTGGTGGAATTCCAACCGTGATTGTAGGATTTTCGATTAGTCCGATGACAGGACTTTTAACGCTAGCCTCTGTTGTAGTGGCACAAGTGTTAGAAAGTTATTTCTTGCAACCGATCGTAATGGGAAAGACGATGAGTTTGCATCCAGTAACGATTATGATTGGCTTATTGGTTTTCGAACATTTCTTTGGTATTTTAGGAATGATTTTTGCAACTCCAATTATTGCCATTGCCAAAACGATTATTTTGCATTATAATGAAAAGTATGAGTTGTTACAAAAAATTAAATATGAGTAAAAGAATGAAGAAATAAGAAAAGTAAAAAAGAAGTTCTTTTTTAGAGAGTTTGTGGTTGGTGAAAACAAATATCCTTCTTTTTGAAAAGCTACTTATGGAGTTCTTAGGGGTACTCGATGGGTATCCGTTATCGAAAGTAAGATCTAGATAGGATGGTACCGCAAGTTGATTGCTCCTATGTTAGATCTTTTGTTTTAGAAAGAGGGGAATGTTATGATTTATTTATTAGCTGGGCAAGCCCGAAGTGGAAAAAATACGTTTGCATCTTACTTGAGGGAAGAATTAGAGTTACGGGGGCATAAAGTTTGCCAGATTGAACTTATGCGGACATTAAAAGGATATTGTCGTGATTATTTTGGGTGGGATGGCAAAGATGAGACAAAACCACGTGAATTGTTACAACGTCTTGGTACCGAAATCATTCGGGAAAAGATGAATCAACCCCTTTTTCATATTGAACGATTGTTGGGGGATATCAGTGTGTTATCTTACTTTTATGATACGTTCATTGTGGACGATGTTCGTTTTCCTTTAGAGATTGAAGAGATTCGAAAGGTGGCGGATTGCGTCGCGATTCATATTACGCGCGAAAACTTGGAAAAATGGAGCGATTTAACGAGTGAAGAGAGCAAACATATTACGGAGACGGCTCTTTTAGGATACGAGGATTATGATTATGAAGTATATAATCAAACGTTGGAAAAGATGCGAAAAGATGCAGAAAAAATAGTGAAAGAGGTAGACAGAAATGAGAAAAATGACAAGTAATGAAATTCGTAGTACATGGTATCGTTTTTTTGAAGGAAAAGGGCATAAAAAAGTAGAGAGTGCGCCTCTTGTTCCTATTGATGATGATTCTTTGTTGTGGATTAATGCAGGAGTTACGCCATTAAAAAAATATTTTGACGGAACTGTTGTACCTGACAATCGTCGTATTGTTAATATTCAAAAGTGTATTCGAACGAATGATATTGAAAATGTTGGAGTGACCAAGCGTCATCAAACGTTTTTTGAAATGATGGGAAACTTTTCTATTGGAGATTACTTTAAAGAAGAAGCAATTGAGTTTGCTTACGAGTTGTTAACGAGTGATGAGTATTTCGCTATTCCAAAAGAAAAGTTATATGTGACAATTTATACGAAAGATGAAGTCGCTCGTCAAAAATGGATTGCGGTTGGAATGGATCCTTCGCATATTGTTCCTTTGGAAGAGAATTTTTGGGAAATTGGAGAAGGGCCTTGTGGACCAGATTCAGAAATCTTTTTTGATCGTGGGGAAGAATACGATCCGGACGGAGATGCTCTTGCTCGTTTTCAAAAAGATGAAGAACAAGAACGCTACGTAGAAATATGGAACAACGTATTTAGTCAATTTAACGCAAAGAAAGGACTTTCTCGCGAAGAATATCCGGAACTTCCTAGCAAGAATATCGATACCGGTGCAGGACTTGAGCGTTGGGCATGTATTTTTCAAGGAGTAGATTCTAATTTTGATACCGACCTTTTCGTTCCGATTATTAATCATATTGAAGAGTTGAGTGGTGTTTTATATAACGGGGAGATGCCTTTTAAGGTAATTGCGGATCATATCAGAGCGATTACGATGGCTTTGTCTGATGGAGCTGTTTTTGAAAATGTGGGACGCGGTTATGTTCTTCGGCGTTTGCTTCGTCGTAGTGTTCGAATGGGAAAGAAGATTGGTTTGGAAGAGGCTTTCATGTATCGTTTAGTAGATACAGTAGTAGATATTATGAAAGATTTTTATCCAAATACTCTTACTATGAAAGAACATATAAAGTCTCTTGTTTTAGAAGAAGAAACTTTGTTCCATAAAACGTTATCCCAAGGAGAAAAACGCTTAGAAGAGTGGATGGAAAACGCGAAAGATCATACCATTTCTGGAAAAGATGTTTTCAAATTGTACGATACGTATGGTTTTCCTTATGAATTAACTTTAGAATATTTGGAAGAAGCTGGATTTACTACATCGAAGGAAGAATTTGATGCTTGTATGGAAGAAGCTAAACAATTAGCTAAAAGCTCTCGTAAGACACTTGCTAACATGAATCGGCAAAATGAAGATTTATTGAATTTTAAAGAGTCTTCTGTTTTCTTCTATGATAAGATGACCCAAAAAGGAAAAATTATTGCTTTATTTTCGGATTCTGGAAAGATAACTTCTTGTCTAGACAAGACGGGGTATGTTATTTTGGATAAGACTTGTTTTTACGCTGAAAGTGGTGGACAGGTAGCAGATACTGGAATGTTGATTGGAAAGAACTTTAAAGCACGTGTCATCGATGTTCAAAAAACGCCGAATGGACAAAATCTTCATCAAATTAAATTATTAGATGGTATTATTCAAAAAGGGGACGCTGCCACTTGTAATGTCGATGCAGAAAAAAGAAGACGGATCGAAGCAAATCATAGTTCTGTTCATTTGTTACAATATGCTTTACAAACAGTGATTAGTGATACGATCAGGCAGGCAGGAAGTAAAGTGGATGAGTCTGGTTTGCGGTTTGACTTTACGTATACTGGAAAACTCGAAGATGATAAGATCATTGAAGTAGAGAAGATGGTTAATCATATGATTCAACAAGCGATTCCTCGTGTTGTTGAAGAAATGACTTTGGATCAGGCAAAAGAATTAGGAGCGATGGCTTTATTTAGTGAAAAATATGGAGATATTGTTCGTGTTGTTCGATTCGATAAATCGATTGAACTTTGTGGAGGATGTCACATTAAGAATACGGAAGATATCAAGCGTTTTGCTATCTATTCTGTAGAAAGTAAAGGAAGTAACGTTTACCGAATCGAAGCGGTTACTGCCGATTTAATAGAAGATACGTTACTAGAAGTGTTACAACCTTATAATGATGAAAAAATAAAATTATTGATGAAAGCCAAAGAAATTGTGAAAAAAGCGCACCAAGAGGGAATGGATCTTTCTTTTGACTTTGCCATTGGAAATACAGAACCTATTAGTTATCAAGATATTTTGTGGGAGAAAAAAGAGGTAGAAAA
>CALVKE010000086.1 GCA_944332535.1 uncultured Bacilli bacterium | reverse complement strand
GTTGTTGATTCCAAATATCAACCAGGTGTCATCATCTCATCCGAAGACCGCCAAAATAATCTGGATAACATGATCGAATTAGCACTTTTAGCATCTCTTAAATAAATTTTAAAAAATGACATATAATAAGAGTACGAGGTGAGACAATGAAATACAAAACAATCGATAAAAAGAGTTATCAACTACATCTAATAAAAACCGATCGTTTTAAAACCATCACCATTCGAGTCAATATGCGAAGTAAAATGAAAAAGCATGAAATTAGTTTGCGTAATTTCCTATTAGATATGCTAATATATTCGACCGAGAATTATCCGACTAGAAGAGAATTAGTAGAAAAGACGCAAGATTTGTATGCCGTAAATTTATACGGGAAATGTTACCGTACTGGTAACTATAACTCAATGAATCTCTTCGCGTCTTTTTTAAATGAAAAATATACGGAAGACGGAATGACGGAAGAAAGTATTCGTCTTCTTTCCGAAGTATTGTTTCACCCAAATGTACGAAATCAAGAGTTTGACTTGGAATCGTTTCAAGTCATTAAACATAACAACGAAACAATGCTCAAATCGATCAAGGATAATCCTCAACGATATAGTTTGATTCGTATGTTAGAAAACATGCAAGAAAATGAAGACGATGCTTATTCTTACCGAGAATATGGTTACTTAGAAGATTTAGAAAATATCACGCCAAGCAACTTATACCAATATTATAAAGAAGTATTGCGAACCAGTCTGGTAGATATTTACGTTATTGGAAACTTTGACGAGAAGCAAATGATCGAATGGATGGATAAATACATGGAGTTTCATACTCTAAAAACACCAAAAGAAGATATTATGATCTCTTTTTCAAAGGCTCGAAAAAAGCCTCAGATCATTAAGGAAAAAGAACATTTTAATCAATCCAAATTATCTATTGGCTGCAAATTAATCGGAATGGACGAACGAGAAAGAAACTATGTCTTAACACTTTATAATATTATGTTAGGAAATGGGGGAGACAGTCGTTTCTTTAAAAATATTCGGGAAAAATATTCCCTTTGTTATTATATGAATTCTTCTGTTAATAAACTAGATAATTTATTATTGATCCGTAGTGGAATTCAAAAAGAAAACTTTGAGGAATGTATCCGATTAATCAAACAGGAAATGAAAGAAATAGAGAAAGGAAATTTTGAAGAAGAAGAGTTAGAAGCAGCAAAAAAAACATATATTACTTTATTAGATGAGATTTATGATAATCAAGAAGCTATCATTGAAACCTATATAGCAAAAGAACTCCTTGGAATTGGAGACATCGAAGAGCGAAAACAAGAAATTACCAGTGTAGTAAAAGAAGAAATTATTGCGTTAAGTAAAAAGGTTCACCTAGACACCATTTACTTATTAGAAGGAGATATGGAAGATGAACAAAATTGAATTCGTAGGTCTTGATCAATATCTTTATAAGGAAACCTTAGAAAATGGTTTGACCGTGTATTTCGTTCCTTATGACAATAAAAATAATTATAGTATGCATTATGTAGCAAAATATGGATCCGTTGATACTTCTTTCGTGCCGATCAAAGAAGAAAAGGAAATCAAAGTTCCCGATGGAATCGCTCATTTTTTAGAGCATAAAATGTTTGAAACAGAAACAGGGGAGGATCCTTTTACTTTTGCAGCAAAAAGTGGTACAGATTGTAATGCAGCAACTTATTACCGATATACTCGTTATCTTTTCGAAGGAAACAAAAACTTTGAAGAAAATCTAGATTATCTATTAACTTACGTTCATACTCCTTATTTCACAAAAGAAAATGTGGAAAAAGAAAAAGGAATTATTATCGAAGAATTATTACAATATCAAGATATGGTAGATTGCGTATTAGATGATGTTACCAAAGAAGGAATTTTCTGTTATGATCCAATGCGTGTAGATATTGGTGGAACAGTAGATAGCGTGAAACAAATCACCAAAGAGGATTTGGATATTACTTATCAAACTTTTTACCAACCTAGTAACATGTTTTTGGTAATTACCGGTCATTTTGACAAAGAAAAAGCTATGGAAATTATTCGTAATAACAAGGCGTTAAACCAAGCACCTACGAATTATCCGATAGCTCGAAAATCATACAAGGAACCATCACGAGTAAATCAAGAAGAACAAGAAATATCATTTAATACAACGACAACTAAAATGACATATTCTATTAAAATAGATTGTCGAAAAGAAAAAAAATCTCAATTCTACATTACTAATTTATATTTATCTGCTATGCTTAGTATGCTCTTTGGTCTTTCTAGTCGATTCCGTGAACGGATGAAGAAAGAAAAAAAGTATACCGCATTTCATTATTATAAAGATTTTAGTAATGGAATCATCTATATTACTTTTGAAGCAGAAACGGAAGAACCCGAATTCTTAATGAACGAAATCCGTAAGGAGATAACCAATATGGATTTAGTAGAGAAAGAATTTAAACGCGTGATAAAAGTATGGATTTCATCCGAAGTGATCATGATGGATAATATTAATGTCACTTTAGATAACATTGTATATGATGTTATTGAATATGGAGATGTGATCCCAAATAAGACTCAAATTTATAAGTCTTTAGAGTTTGACGAATTAGTTTCTACAATGAAAAATATTGATTTTTCTAATGTAGCAAAAGTAATCGTTAGGCCTAAGAATCAAGACCAATAAGATTGATTAGGCAAGTAATAAGAAGATTGAATAGGTAAAGGCCAATAAACCTACTCAGTCTTTTTATTATCTGTTTTTTTGCCTCTTAAACTTAGGCCCATTAATTACATCTATCATTAACACAAAGCTCTTTCTCGAATGTTAGAGTTTGGTGATTAAGAAAGAGTTCGTGTTAATGCCAATTTTT
>CALVKE010000085.1 GCA_944332535.1 uncultured Bacilli bacterium | reverse complement strand
AGAAGTAGAATATACCATTCAGTATTCTATTTTTGATAATTATGACGTAGATAAAGTATTATTAAAAGTAGATGGAGAACTAGTTTCTGAACTAACGAGAGAATAAGAAAGAAAAGCAGAAAAATCGACGGGAATAGTCGACTTTTTTTGCTTTGTATGATACAATGTTTCAAGGTGATATAAGTTATGAAAAACAGAAGTCAATTAAGAGAAATTATTATGAAAGTTATTTATCAAGTACTAATTTTGAGGGAAAGTCATTTGGAAGTAGATGTTCCTTACTTGATCAAAGAACAATTGGAAGTAGAAAATGAATTTGTTACTTCTGTTGTTTTTGGTATTTTAGAAAAAGAGGAAGAGATGACTGCTCTTGCTAATAAGTATTTGAAAGATTGGCAGATGGATCGTTTAAACAAAGTAGATCAAGCGATTATTTTACTTGGGATTTACGAGCTTCTTTATACCGAAACACCAAGTGTCGTTGCTATTAATGAAGCAGTGGAACTTTCGAAACGTTATAGTGATGAAAAAGTAACGAAGATGATTAATGCCATTTTGGATGGAATTTTTAAAAGCGAAGAAGAAAAAGAGGAAGCATAGTGGAAGAGAAGTATTTAACGGTCAGTCAATTAAATCGTTATATTAAATATAAAATCGATCATGATACGAATTTAACGAATGTTTTTTTAAAGGGGGAAATTTCTAATTTTAAAGCTCATACTAGAGGACATCTTTATTTTACCTTGAAGGATGAGACTTCTCGAATTAATGCTGTGATGTTTCAAAGCAGTGCGAAAAAACTCACCTTTTTGCCAGAAGACGGAATGAAAGTAATGGTTGTTGGGAAAGTTAGTGTGTATGAAGCAAGTGGTGGATATCAGATTTATGTAGAAGAAATGATGGAAGATGGCGTTGGGAATTTAGCTTTAGAATTTGAAAAATTAAAAAAGAAATTAAGTCAAGAAGGATTATTTGACCCGGAGAAGAAGAAAAAAATTCCCAAATTTCCGAAAAGAATTGGAGTGGTTACTGCCCCAACTGGAGCGGCGATTCGCGATATTTTAACGACTATTAAACGTCGTTGGCCGATTGTTGAGGTGATTTTGTTTCCTTCTTTGGTACAAGGAGCAAGTGCTGCACCGGATGTAGTAAGACAAATTGAAAGAGCACAACATTATGATTTGGATACTTTGATTGTTGGACGAGGGGGAGGAAGTATCGAAGATTTGTGGTGCTTTAACGATGAGATGGTCGCTCGTGCTATTTATCAATCTCATGTACCGGTTATCTCCGGTGTTGGGCACGAAATTGATTTTACGATTGCCGATTTCGTTGCCGATTTAAGAGCTCCAACCCCAACAGCCGCCGCAGAACTAGCTGTTCCCAACCAAGTAGATTTTCAAAATTATCTTCATCAGATTTATCTTCGTTCTACTCGTAGCTTAACCCATCAATTGCATCTTGCAAAAACCAAGTTAAATCATTTTTTAGAAAATCCTATTTTTCAAAATCCAATGCTTCTTTTGATGGCACAGGAAGAAAAATTAGACTTATTAATCGAGAGACTACAGAACGCTTATCCTCAAGTATTGCGGCATTACCGCACACGATTCGATGCTATCAAAAACACTTACGTTTTACAAAATCCCGAAATGCTATATCGAGATAAGAAAACCATATTAGTGCAAAAACAAGAACAGATGCAAAAAGCAATTCGCCAATTTCAAGAAAAGAAGACCAATCAATTTGTTCCTTTGTTATCGAAATTGCAAGTGTTGGATCCTCTTCTTACCATCCAACGTGGTTATGCAATTACTAGAAGAGATGGAAAAGTCATCGATAGCGTTCAAAATGTTAAAGTAGGAGAAATGATCGAGATAGAACTTCGTGATGGAACACTTCAAAGTAAAATTGTAGAAAGGAAAGAGAAATAATGGAAAAGAAAGAAATGAGTTTTGAAGAAAGCTTAGCTAGATTAGAGACAATTGTGAAAGAGTTAGAAAGTGGGGATGTGAAATTAGAAGAGGCAATTAGCAAATTTCAAGAAGCTGTCGCTCTTGCTGCTAGCTGCGATAAAAAATTGAAAGAGGCTGAACAAAATATTCATAAAATTTTAAAAGAGGATGGAACATTAGAAGACTTTCAACCAGAAGAGTAGATTTACCAATTTTTGCGTCTTATAAAAGAGGAAGAGAATAGCATACTAATAATGTAGTAATTTTTAAAAGGAGTGATTTTATGAATTTTAAAAAACTACTACTCAAGCTTTCTCTTCTTTTAATATGTATTATTCCCGTAAATGCACTGGCTTATTCTAGTTCTATCATTCCAGGAGGCGATAACCTTGGTATTAACGTGAATTTGAACTATGTGAGTATCGTTGGCTTCTACAAAGTAAATGATGCTTATATTGGGGAAGATGCAGGTTTTAAGATAGGAGACCGTATTAAGAAAGTAAATCAACAAGAAATCTCTTCTATCGAAGAGATGGTTCAGCTCATTCATCAAGACGCCGATCAAAAGCAAATTGATATTACGGTAATGAGGGAACAAGAAGAATTAACGAAGACACTAAAATTAGTAAAGGACGAAAATAATGTCATTAAGACCGGTCTTTATGTAAAAGACAAAATTACTGGTATTGGAACCTTAACTTATATCGATCCAGAAACGAAAATATTTGGTGCATTAGGGCATGAAATAACAGACAAAAATTCTTCTTTAAAAGTAGAAATTAAAGATGGAAACATCTTTCAATCCGAAGTAGTTGGTATTACCCCAAGTGAAAATGGAAAAGTAGGAGAGAAAAATGCAAAATTCTATACGGATTCCATCTATGGTAAAATTCAAAAAAATGAAGAAGAAGGAATTTTTGGAACCTATCAAGAAGATTTCCACGGGAGCGACGCTATCGAAGTTGGGAAACTAGAAGATGTTAAACTCGGGAAAGCTTATCTTCGAACAGTGGTAAATGGGAATGAGAAAAAAGACTATGAAATTAAGATTTTAGAAGTGGATGAGCAAAATCCAACGAAGAATATTTTATTTGAAATTGTAGATAAAGAGTTGCTTTCTATTTCTGGCGGTGTAGTTGCTGGTATGAGTGGAAGTCCTATTTTACAGGATGGAAAAATTATTGCTGCTTGTACGCATGTTGTTGTTAATCATCCGGAACGTGGATTTGCCATTGCTATTGAAAATATGTTAGAAGAGGGAGAAAAATAGAGGCTTTGTGCCTCTTTTTATTTACTTTTTTAAAAATTTATGGTAAAGTTTTAATATAGAAAGGTAGGAGAGTAAGATGAATGAACAAGAACTTCCTGTTCAAGAGGTAAATCAACAATTACCAACGGAACAACAAGAGAATACTTCCACGCAAGAGCAGAACAAAAAGCCCAAGAAGAAAAGAAGAGTTTGGGTCATTATTTTAAATATTATTGCATTTTGTTTACTTATTTTCGTAGCATTTGAAACGGTGATTGCCTTTTTGAACTTTAATTTAATTCGAGATAATGAAGAACCAAAATATTTTGTAACGAAAAGCACAGACAGCAAAGACGGATATGATTACACGATTTACGATATGGGTCTTTATCGAATTGTTCGTAAAGAAGATGCCAAGAATTACGAAATCAAGTTGTTACCATTCTTTTTAGAGTATTAAAAAAACTTCCTATGGGAAGCTTTTTTTGTTACATGAAATAAGCAATCACAGAAATTGCTACAGTTCCTAGCATTACGATTAATAAAAAGAAAGATACGGCTTTTGTTACTTTTTGATTCATTTTATCCACCTCGCTATTATTATAAAATAATCTAGGTATATTTGCAAGTTTTTTTCATAGATTTAACTAGGTGATGAAAATGTTAAAGCTAAAAAAAGACAAGCTAGTAAATCAGAAGAGATTGTATCTAGTATTATTAGTAATACTTGGAATTGGAATTTTATTAGGTCTTTTATATCCTTTCTTTTTATCGTTAGATAATCAGGACTTGCTAAATACTAGTATTACCTCTTTCTTTAATAATGTCATGAATCAAAAGTTAGATTATGCGACTGGTTTACAAAATTCTCTTGTTTCTAATTTTTCTTTTTTGATTGGGATTTGGTTACTTGGTATTTCGGTGATTGGTCTTCCAATCATTGCTTTATTATTACTGTTAAAAGGATTTGTCTTTGGCTTTTCGATTTCTGCTATTATTTCTGTTTATCATTGGAAAGGAATACTAGGTGCTATTACTTATGTTTTTCCCTCTAATATTCTATTTTTAATTACGACCTTGTTATTAGTGTTTTACGCGATTTCTTTTTCTTTGAAATTGTTTCGTTATTTATTCTTGAAAGAAAACTTGAATTTTAAACAAATTATGAATAAGTATTTAAAAATTCTAGGAATTTGTCTTGTATCTTATTTAATTGTTTCTCTATTGGATGTTTATTTTCAACCTTTCTTTATGAAGCTATTTACCTTTTTTCTAAAATAAGCTATAATAAGAAAAGGTGAGACGGAATGAAGAAACGAGTAGTTGTTGGAATGAGTGGAGGAGTAGACAGTAGTGTCGCTGCTATTTTATTAAAACAGCAAGGGTATGAAGTAATTGGCCTTTTTATGCGAAACTGGGATACTTCTGTTAATGGAGATTATTTAGGAAACCCGGATTTGAATCAAGATATTTGTCCACAAGAAAGAGATTATAACGATGCTTTAGCGGTTTGTAAAAAGCTGGGAATCGAACTTCATCGAATTGATTTTGTAAAGGAATATTGGGATTTTGTTTTTACTTATTTTTTAGAAGAACTAAAAAAAGGAAGAACTCCTAATCCGGATATTATGTGTAATAAGTATATTAAGTTTGATTTGTTTTTAAAGGAAGCAAAACGATTGGGTGCTGATTTTGTTGCTACTGGGCATTATGCGAAGATGGAAGATGGTTTCTTAAAAAGAGCGAAGGATGTTAATAAGGATCAGACCTACTTTTTATCGCAGTTAAGTCATGAACAATTGGAAAATATCTTATTTCCATTAGGAGATTTGGAAAAGGGGGAAGTTCGCGAAATTGCCAAAGAGTATCAACTCGTCACAGCAGGGAAAAAAGATTCCACGGGAATTTGTTTTATTGGAGAGCGAAACTTTCGTAATTTTTTAAAGAATTATTTACCAAATCAAAGTGGAGATATTGTAGATATCGAGACTTCTCAAGTGATTGGACAACATATTGGATTAATGTATTATACGATTGGGCAGAGAAGGGGACTTGATATTGGAGGATACGACCATCGGATGTTTGTCGTTGGTAAAAATTTGGAAAAAAATATTTTATATGTTGCATTAGGAGAGGATAATCCTTATTTGTATTCGGATTCTTGTATCGTAGGTGATATTAATTTTAATTGTGATCTTCGTCCTTCGAAATGTAGTGCAAAGTTTCGCTACCGTAGTCAAGACGTACCGGTAGAATTGGAATATTTAGAAGATGGGAAAATAAAAGTATCTTATCAAGGCGTAAAAAGTGTCACTCCAGGACAAGCTTGTGTCTTTTATCTAGATGATATCTGCTTAGGTGGAGGAATTATTGACGTCGTTTGTAAAGGCGGAGAAAAGCTATGGTATTTATTGTAAATAGTAAATAGTAAAAATATGTTAATTGTATTGTCAAATTTCGTCAAGCTTTTGCTTGATTTTTTTTGAAAACGTGTTACAATGGTATTGTACGGAGGGAATGATATGAAAGACTTAAATAGGGTATTGTCAGAACTTGGCATTTCAAAAGTAAAACTTGCAAAGTATTTAGGCGTTTCTCGTCAGATGCTATATAATTATTTAGCAGAAAAAACGTTGGAGCGTTGGCCAAAGGAAAAGTTGACGAAGTTATTTATGTTATTAAATATAAAAGATGCATCTCAGATGAAATCTATCGTAGTGGACGGTAATTATATTGTAGAAGTAGAAAAAAGAATCGAGGAGAATATTCAGGATAGTCAAGAGAAGAACTGTATGTTGGACTTGAAAGGCTTTACGAAAAAAGAACAAGAGTTATTACAGGATATTTTCCATTTGTTAAAGCAAAGAGCGATTGAAGATAAATGTAAAGATACCTTACCAGTATTAAAGTATTTAAACCACTTTTTGCAGTCAATGGATAATAATAAAGAGTTGAAGTATGTTCTAGCTTATTTTTCGAAATCGTTAGGATTTACTGATCCTTTAGAGTTTGTATTTAATGAACCACAACAGTTTATTTTCGAAAGTATCATGTATTCTGGTATGACTTTATATACGAATGGTGGGGCTTCGAAATCGCGTATTGCCGATACTCATAGGCGTTTTGTAAAGGAAATTGAGCATCGCAAAGAAGAAAGACTTAGTAGAACACAAGAATTAAATGCAGCGAAAATTCAAGCGTTAAGAGAGCTTGGATACAAAGAAATTAATAGTGAAAACGCCAAAGAAGTATTAGATAAAATCGCAGAAATTCAGTCAAGAAAGGTTTGATGATCTTTCTTTTTTTATTAAAGAGAGAAGGGGAGTAGTGGAGACTATTTCCCTCATTTGCTGTTTAGGAATCTAAACACTCATTTTTTTCATATCTCCCCTCTTGATTTTGAAATAAGATAAATGAATATCCTGTAAACATATATAAATGTATAAGTAATATATGGAAATAATATAAGAACCGAAGAAATTTGATTTATTATGCGGTTATACGTTATTATAATACCTTTGTTTTTTTGCATCACTTCCCCTACTTGTTTTTTATTATGAAAAGAGGGGGAGGTAGCGTTGCTGGAAATAATTATTAGTTTCTTTTTAGAGATTTATATGTATCATAATTTATTCATAAATAAGTATGGTGATAATATAGGAAGAGAAACAATATTATATTTGATATTTAAGAAAGGATTAATGGATTATAAGCTATAAATTATTTTAGAAAGAATTTTAGAATACAAGAATATTATATATGGAAATTATTAATTTTCTTACTAGTATAAATAGGTTAAATAGATGATTAGTTATTCATCTTTTTTGCGAAATATTCAACTTCCGATAATATATATTATGTTAACTAAGATGTATGAGGAAAAAAATACTATCTCTCTTCCTCTATAGATTATCTATTAATTACTCTCTAGACGAAATGCAATGTTATTGTCTACGACTCCAGAATAAAATAATACTTTGTATTGGTCTTGTGTCTCTG
>CALVKE010000084.1 GCA_944332535.1 uncultured Bacilli bacterium | reverse complement strand
TAAAGGAGGTGTATTTCAATGAGTTGTATAAATCATCAAGAAAATTGTGGATGTCTTCAAGATTTATTAAGCTTTATCGTCAAATTACAAAATTGCAGCGAAGAGTGTGAATTTTGCAATAATGGTTGTGATAAACCGTTCTTAGGTCCTACTCCAAATGTAATCTGTTTCAATACGAGACCTGTTCGCTTCTTCCGTTGCTCTGATGGTGAAGAATGGGAACTTCCATATACTTTTGATGGTACTACCAATACAAGTTCTATCTTCCGGGTAGAAAGTTTAGACGGTTGTTGTGCAACTTGCCGTATTTTAATTCCAAATCCAGAAACTACTGATACGACAAGTCCTTATATTGCAACCAATACATTTTTTACAATTAATTTAGATTGTGTTGGAGCAGTTAGCTGCTTACCAGATGTTTCTATTCCAAACTTATAAAACAAAAAAACTTTGGGAAATCCCAAGGTTTTTTTGTGGTTTAGGAAGAGTGAATTTCTAAAGATAAAATATCCTCAATGGGAATTTTTTCATTATCGATCGTTAAAATGACGCCGTCTCTTTCTTGAACAAAACGGGTAACAAAAGTTTTTGTTCGTGTCGTAACTGTAACTTCTTGTGTATAAGTAGGTACTTTTTTTCCGAATAATTGATTTAATACTTCTCGTACACTAATAGAACGTGAAGAAACATTAGTTTTCTCTAGCGAAGAAGTCTTTTGATCTTGACTAGTTTTTTCTGAGTAATAATATTTTTTATTCGTGGAAGTAGTTACTCGATTTTTATACAACTCTGGCAATTTTTTCATGCGTTTTCCTCCTCTTTTCTATTCTATTTTATGAAAAAACTTATAAAAATGTACTTCTTTTCCATACTAAGAATGGTGATTTGTATGAAAAGAAAGGGAAAACGAAAAATAGATTATACGATTGTTTTTTTGCTTGTTTGTTTTTGTGGAATTAGCTATCTTAGTATTTCCTCTGCAATGACTTATTTACCCTCTTACTTAGGAAATCTTGCTCTCAAACAAGTTCTTTTTTATGTACTTGGCGCCCTTCTTGCCTTTCTTATTTTTCGATTTTCGAACGAAAAAATTTTAAAATGGTCCACTCTTTTCTATTTTGGCTGTAATGTACTACTTTTCTTGCTATTATTTTTCGGGGCGGATGTCAATGGAAGTAAATGTTGGTTTATTATTCCGGGAATTGGTTCGTTTCAGCCCAGTGAATTTATGAAAATCGCTCTTATTTTAGTTCTTTCCTCGATGTGTGCCAATTTTTTTGATCAACAAAAGCGAAGTATCAAAGAGGAATTTTTCTTTTTATGTAAGATTCTTTTTGTGGTACTCTTACCTAGTATTTTAACTTTTTTAGAACCAGATACTGGAGCAGTGTTCATGTATTTTATGATTACGTTTGGGATATTACTCATCAGTCCTCTTCGAAGAAGATGGTTTGTAGTGGCTCTTTTGATTGGGGGTATTCTTCTTTCCTTTCTCTTGTTTCTTTTCTTTTTTCAGCAAGAGCGTTTTATCGATCTGGTCGGAACCGATGTTTTCTACCGCATAGATCGTATTTTAGACTGGCGAAAGGGAGAAGGATTGCAGCTTGAAAATTCGCTCACTTCTATTGGAAGCAGTGGATTCTGGGGACACGGTTACAATCAAACACCTTTGTATTTCCCAGAATCCGGAACCGATTTTATCTTTTCCGTATTCGCTTCCAACTTTGGATTTATCGGTTCTGTTTTTTTACTATTACTCTTTTTATGGTTTGATACCCATGTCTTGCAAATTGCTAAAAATACCAAAAGTACTACCAATAAATATATTATTGTTGGATTTTTATTTATGTTTTGCTATCAACAAGTACAAAATATTTCTATGACCCTTGGTTTATTGCCAATTACAGGAATTACCCTACCCTTTATTAGCTACGGAGGAAGTAGTTTACTTTCTTACTTTATCATGGTAGGAATCTTACTAAATATTTTTTCTCATACAAAAGAAAAAGAAAGTTCTCTCTTTCTTAATTCCTAAAAATGAAGTGGATAAAAATCAAAATCTATTTTGACCTCTCTATTTCCTTTATAATGATTTTGCAAGTAACGAAGAACTTTTTGTAATTGTTCTTCTTTTTTATATTTTAAAATAATTTGGTATCGGTAGACGTTGTTTACTTTCCAAACGGCGGCAGGAGAAGGGCCTAATAAGTCCGTAGAGAGTAACTGCTTCTTTAGGAAACCGCTTATTTTTTGAGCTTCTTCTTGGCACTTTTCCTCTTGCTTTCCGCTAATTCTTATTAGCGTCAGATAATAGTACGGAGGGTATCCTAGTTGATGACGAATTTGCATTTCATGATTGTAAAAACCATTGTAATCGTGTTTTTTCGCGTATTGAATGGCATAATGATCCGGATTAAAGGTTTGAATGCATACTTCTCCTTCTTTCTCGCTTCGTCCACTTCGTCCTGCTACTTGGCTTAGTAGTTGAAATGTCTCTTCACTGCTTCGAAAATCCGGAATGTTTAAGGACGTATCCGCATTGATAACGCCAACCAAAGTCACCTGAGGAAAATCGAGTCCTTTCGCAATCATTTGGGTTCCCAGTAAAATATCGTATTCCTGGTTTTGAAACGCTTGGATCATTTTCTCATGAGAACCTTTAGTAGTAGTGGTATCTAAGTCCATTCGTAAAATTCTGAGTTCCGGAAAAAGGGAATGGAGTTTTTCTTCTACTTTTTCGGTTCCGACTCCTAAATTCGTTAAAGCATCTTCTTGACAAGAAGGACATCTCTTCGGTACAGAGGTGGCATATCCGCAGTAATGACACCTTAAATTGTTGCTTCCTTTATGATAGGTCAGAGTAATATCGCAATGTGGACACTTCATCACGTGAGAACAATTTTTGCAGGTAAGAAAAGAAGCATAGCCACGACGATTTAAAAGAAGCATCACTTGATTTTTGGCATCTGTGTGCTTTTTTATTTTTTCTACTAACCTCTTAGAAAAGAGAACATTTCCCTTTTTGGCTTCTTCGTTCATGTCAATAATTTCTACGTTAGGAAGAGGTTTTTGATTAATTCTTCTCGTTAAAGATAGTAAATGATAGACGTTTTTTTTCGCTCTGGCATAACTTTCTAACGAAGGAGTAGCACTTCCTAAAATTACTTTGGCATGATGATACTTTGAACGAAGAATAGCTATTTCTTTGGCATGATAACGAGGGGCGTTTTCTTGCTTATAGCTTTGACTGTGTTCTTCGTCCAAAATAATACATCCGATTTTCGATAGAGGTGCGAAGATGGCACTGCGTGCCCCGATTACAATATCCACTTCCCCTTTTTTGATGCGACGATATTCATCGTATTTTTCTCCATCGGAAAGACGAGAATGTAAAACGGCAATGCGATCAAATCGTTCTGTGAAACGGGAGGTCATCTGTTCCGTTAAAGAAATTTCCGGTACTAATACAATGGCTTGTTTTCCTTCTTGTATTACTTTCTCAATTAATTGCATATAGACTTCCGTTTTTCCACTTCCCGTCACACCATGCAACAAAAAGATTTCATCCGAACTATTTTGAATTTCTTCTAATATCTTTTTCTGATCGTCTGTTAAATCTTTGATGATTGTTTTTTTTGTTTGGTATTCTTTACGATAGACTTCTTCCGAAGTTTGTTCTACTACTCCTTTTTCCAGTAAGGCGGTTAATGCAGAAGAAGAAATTAAAGTCAACTCTTTTTTCTCGATATAAGGAGTATTCTTTAGTTTTTCCATAATCTCTCTTTGGCGCGTACCACTTGGAAGATAAGAAGCGTCTAAAAGACGAATGTAAGTTTTGTATTTTTTAGAAACGAGGGTTCCAGCCTTCGCTTTTAGTGCTTTCGGAAGCATCGTTTGATAACAAGAAATTAAAGGAGCAAGGGTCATCTCTTTCATCTTTTTCCCTAATAATAGCAATTCTTCTGTTAAAATGGCCTCTTGATCGATCACCCGAATGATTTCTTTGACTTCATATTCTGGTTTTTCCTCAAAAATGTCTAATACAAACCCTTCTAATACACGATTTTGAAAAGGTACTTCTACTCTTACTCCTTTTTGAAGAGGAAAAGGAAGATTAGATGGAACTTGATACGTAAAACTTCGATCCACATTTTGATTTTGAATTTCCACTAATACACTGCAATACATCTTTTTTCCTCCTCTCTTTTCTTTTATTATAATCCCCTCTTCTTTTTGTTGCAAGAAAATTAACCAAAGAAGAAAAAGCATTCCTTTCTGGAATACTTTTCTTATTTTAACTTACTAAATTTTTGTCCTTTCACTCCGCTCATTTCAGAGAATCCTTTTAAAATATTCGTATCAAAAGAATGCGTTTTAGCAATTCTCTTTTTATAATCGCGAATTCCTATGGTAATCATTTCATCTAGTAAATCCGTATAATTTTTTCCCGTTGGTTCCCATAGATAGAAAGAAAGAGAACCTGGAATACTATTTACTTCATTAATATAAGCTTTTTTCTTTTTGGTATCAATTAAGAAATCAATACGAACTACTCCACTGCTTCCCAAAGCTTGGAATGCTTTCAAAGCTTCTTCTTCTACCATCTTTTGTACTTTTTCATCAATCTGAGCTGGAATAATACGACTAGCAGAAGCCATTCCTTTAGATTTTCGAACAGGAGCTACTTTTAATTTTCCACCTTTCGATTTACTATTTCCAATATACTTATCTTCATAAGTTAAAATATCTTTGCTAGCTAATACTTGCTCGATGGCACTTAATTTTTGATTTTCATAGTTTCCTAATACACTAATATTTACTTCCGTTAAGTTTTGCACTAATTCTTCTACGATAATCTTTTTATCGTAAGTAATGGCATCCTGAATAGCTTCCATTAGTTCTTCTTGATTATCACATTTTTTTATTCCCACACTACTACCTAGTGTTGCTGGTTTTACAATCATTGGAAACTTTAATGCACTCTTTATTTTCTCTAATACTTTTTCTTGATCCTCGTCGTATTCTACATCATAAAACCATGTATAAGCTGGAACCGATAATCCATTGGCTTGGAAAATATCTTTCATAAATACTTTATCCTGCCCTACTACTGCAGAATATACATCTACTCCAACAAAAGGAACTCCAATCGAAGTAAAATATCCTTGTAATACTCCATCTTCTACATTCGTTCCATGAACAATTGGGAACATGATGTCTACTTCTTTTACAATTCTTTTGAAAAGACCTTTTGTTTGAAGAACAAATCTTCCATTTTTCTCATAAAGTACCACTTCTTTGGTATATCGTTTTAATAAATCAAGATCTTGATAAATTTCAATATCCTTTAAAATTTCTCCTGTTAACCATTTCCGATCTTTGGTAATGTAGATTGGGATAATTTCGTATTTTTCTTGATCCATCTTGTTCATTGCTTGCACAGCAGAAATAATACTTACCTCATGCTCTACACTTTCTCCTCCAAAAATTACGCCTACACGAATTTTCATCACGCATTCCTCCTACTCGTTATAATTATCTGGTAAATCGTTTTCAAAAAGAGCATAAACTTTTTCTTTTCCTGCTAACTCTTCTATCAAATGAAATGCTTTGGTCACATCATTTAAAATATAAATATGGTCTTCTTTAAATTTCTTCTCTTTTAATCCTTCTTGGATTGGTTTTGTTAAATTTTTTCCAATCAAGATAACCTCATCGGCAACACTTGCTATTTGGCGACCAAATTCCCGGTTATATTCCTCTTGATCTTTTCCTAACTCAATCATTCCAGGCGTTACTACAATTCTTTTTCCTGGCATCTTTTTTAACACTTCTAAGGCTTCCTTAGCCCCTGTTGGATTCGAATTATACGCATCATCTAGCATATACATATATCCTAAATCTTTTAACTCTAAACGATGTTCAATTCGTTTAATCTGACGAACGCCCTGTTGTAATTCTTCAATCTTCATTCCTAATGATTTTCCAAGGGCTACACTTGCTAAAATATTATAGATATTATGGTTTCCTAAAAGACGCGTTTCAAACGGATATTTTTTCTTATCTCCTTTAAATACGATATCAAATTTACTACCCTTTCCAGTACATTCAATATTTTGCGCAACCACATCAGCGTCTTTCGCATCAATTCCGATCCATACTACTTTCACTTTATTTTTTAACTTATAACTTGTTTGCCATGGATCATCCTTATTTAAAATAGCAATTCCATCTACTGGAAGAGATTCAATTAATTCAAATTTTGTTTTTTGAATATTTTCTTGGCTACCAAATGTTTCTAAATGAGCCGTACCAATTCTAGTTAAAATACCATACTGTGGATGTACCATGTTACAAAGCGTACGGATTTCTCCTGGAACGTATGCCCCCATTTCAGCAATTAATACTTCATCGAATTTATCCAAATGATTATTAATGGTAATCATCAAACCATATTCTGTATTCAAGTTTTTTGGGGTAGGACGTGTAATATAACGTGTATTTAAAACGCTTGCCAAAATATTTTTACTACTTGTTTTTCCATAACTTCCAGTAATTCCTACCACTTTTAAATGATTCATCGATTTTAACTTTTTCGTTGCACGTCGATAATATTTACGATAAACCAATTTTTCTACCGGTGTATTGACAATTTTCGCAACTAATACGACCGAGTAACTCAAAGTGGTATAAAGTCCTAGCATGAACAAGCTAAAATATTGATAAGGATGACTTGTTAGATAGATTCCTAGGGGAATTAAAAAGATAATCGTTGAAGTTACTAATAAACGCTTTACACGAGCAGTGATCACCAATGGTTTTTTTACT
This sequence comes from uncultured Bacilli bacterium, assembly GCA_944332535.1. Lineage (GTDB taxonomy): Bacteria > Bacillota_I > Bacilli_A > RF39 > UBA660 > MGBC162581. Next base: position 10,047 of record CALVKE010000084.1, on the reverse strand, counting down.
TGTTCTTTTTTGTCGCGAGCGCGTATTTGAAAAGCGCCGATAACATAAACAATCAAGGCAAGAATAACACATACTTTGGAATAAGAATTGTTAATGAGGCAAGCAATGGCAAGAAAAAGTAAAGCGACTAAATCCAAATTTACATAAGCCGTTTTCAAGTTATTGTCGAGCCATTTTTCGTAACGATTATTTTCGTTATACAAGTTCTGTTGAAGCATGTGCATGGCCTTTTTTCCTTTTATAATGTTATAGATCAAGATTAAAGCATAAGAAACTAAAATAAAACTCATATTATTTCACCTCTAAAAAATTATTAATAATTGCCGATACGCGAGGCAAGGCTTCTAGGTAAGCATAATGGGTATAACCATCCAATACGACAAGACCTCCATCTTTCAAGAGATGTTCTAGTTTTTTCGCATCCTCTACTGGAGCTGCGGTATCTTCACTTCCCCAAATTAAAAGCGTTGGTGCTTGAATTTTCTTGGCATAGTCGCTTAAATCTTGTTCTACAACATTGACTAAAGTTTCTCGCATGACGGGACTTGCGTTTCGGTAATCTTCGGAACCAATAAATTTTTTCATATATTCCCCGATTCCATCCATAAATGGTAACTTTTTCATGCTTTTTAAAAGTTTTTCTTTGGTACTTGGTTTTTTATCTCGAACACATGGACTACCGAGCAGGACAACTTTTGAAACCGGGTGGTGTGATGCATAAACGATTGCTACTCTTCCTCCAAAAGAGTGTCCAATTAAAACAGGATTTTCAATCTGCAATTTTTGTAAAAACTGTTCTAAAAATTCTACATAATTTTCAATTGTCCACGCTTCTTCTAAAGGATCGCTATCTCCAAATCCAGGAAAATCTAAAATAGTAATCCGTTTTCCTTCCAATGCGTTACCCAGAGGTTTCATCATCTCGATGTTTTGACCCCATCCGTGTAACAGTACAACATCTTCCCCCTCACCATATTGTATGTAATGAACGTTACTTTTGCCTATTCTCATCACTATCACCACCTAAATTTTACCATAGTTTATACTATCTTTCAAGGAATTTCCTTTTTATAAAGAAATAAAATGATGGGGAAATCATTTTATTCTTGCTTTTCTAGAAGGGTTCGAAAAATGGATAGTTTTTCTGGATCGTTAGAAGTATCTTCCAATAAAATGCGACACACTTCAAAAGAAAGTTGCATTCTTTCTGCCTGACGTTTGGTCTCTTTGGCAATCCCTTTGGAACCATCGATAATGGTTGCGTGAGAAAAGAATTTTTGGAATTGTTCTTTGATTAATGGATAATGCGTACATCCTAACACCACAATTTGACTATCTTGATATGGAGTAAAATGTTCTTGAAAATACGCATCTAGTTCGGAAAGTCGTTGATTTTCAATCCGGTCCGCTAATCCTACACAAGGATATGTTACTAAGTTTTCTACCGGATAAGTAGATATTAAATTTTGAATTCGTTCACATTCCAATGTTAATTTAGTCGCTAACAATAATGTGGTTCCTTTTACTGGATGGTCATGTGCCATTTTAATCGCTGGCTCGGTTCCGATAAACGTAACAGAAGGATATTGTTTTCGAAGTGCATCGATTGCCACTGCTGTTGCGGTATTGCAAGCCAAAACGATTAATTTACATTCTTGTTTTAATAAGTGTTCTACATTTTGAAAAACAATTTTTTGAATTTCTTCTTTGCTTTTTTCTCCATAAGGATTGTTTTTCGAGTCACTCAAATAATAATATTCTCCGTTTGGAATTTCTTTGATGATCTCTCTTAGTACGCTCACTCCTCCAATTCCGGAATCTAAAATACCAATTTTGCCTTTCACGTTACTCCTCCTTATGAAAATTTATGACCACAAATAAAGCAACTTTTAGCCTCTGCTTTTACTTTATTATGGCACTCTGGGCACTCTTTATATTCCGCAGGTTTTTCAATTGGAATAATCGGTGGCGGAGCAACTGGTGAAGAAGAAACTGAAGGGTTTACGTTCGGTTGGCTTGGAGCAGTTGGTGTACTTGCTTGATTACTGGTCGCAGGACTTGTCTTGGAAACAGGGACAGGAGCTGGCTTCTTTCGTTCTAAACTTACGTCTTTTAATTGAATGCTCTGTACTTTTTCTTCGTTAATTCCAATATATCGACTATCTGAAAAAGCTAAAATTGGGTAATAAATCATCGGTAAAAAGAATAGTCCAACGGCAAAAGAAGAACTTTTTTTAAAAGATCTAGCCAATTCCTGAGAAATGCGAGCAATAGGAAAAAGATTCACAATCGGAATCAACAACAAAAGAAAATAATATTTCGGTAAAGTCGCCATATTTAATATCACAAAGATATTATAAAAAGGAATCAAACAAGTCCAAGGATTTTTACCGGCTTTTTTAAACAAGCGATAAAAGCAAACAATATAAAATAATAGAAAAGCTACTGCTAACAAAATTAATAAAACGAGTAAAAAGAAGTCTGTTACATGACTTTCATAAATCACTGGTCCTTCATACATTTTCGATCACCCTCTATTATTCAGTATATACAATTCTTAAGGAAATTGCAATATCTGTTGTGGTTTTGGAAAGCTTTTTGGAACAAAAAAATTCCTCTAAAAGAGGAACTTTTTTTCGTAATTATTCTACCGATTTTAAAGATTCGATCATATCGATCTTTTTGAGACGGAAATGTGTAAATAGTTGTACTAGGGCACCAAATAATATCGTAATTAGGAACGAGAATAAATAACTGCTCCAATCGATGGAACGAAGGAATAAAATATTATCTGTTTCTGCAACGTTTAGCACGTAAGCATGAAGAGATATTCCTAAAACAAGACCTACGGCAATTCCTAAAATGGTGAGTAATAACGTCTCACGATATACATAGCTAGATACTTCTCTATCGTAAAATCCTAGTACTTTTAAAGTAGAAATTTCACGAATTCTCTCTGTAATATTAATGGTTGTTAGATTGTATAAAACAATGAAGGCTAACATACAAGAAGCACCAATAATAAGATATACGATCTTATTTAATCCAGAGATCATCGTATCAAAAATTTCAATATTATCATCCGTATAATTGATTGTACTAACTAGTTTCGTATTCATCCATTTGGTAGAAAGAGCTTCTTTATCGGTCCCCTCTTCTAAGTTTGCCATCATACTATTATAAGATACTGGTTTTTCAAATATCTTTTCATAAGATTCAGGACTTAGATAAATATAATGAAGCGTGTAATTTTCTACAACGTCTGCAACCGGTAATAAGAAAAGTTCATTTTGACTATTACGGATTTTTATAAAGTCTCCTACTTCTGCTTGAAGAAGTTGGGCCATCTTTTGTGTGATCACTACTCCATCCCTTGGAAAGCTAGTATTCTCTTCGTTTATTTTACTACGCAAAGATAAGAATTGATCACTATTTTCCGGATTGGATAATACCATTAGATATACATCGTGAGAAATATCTTTGGCTTCAAATGTAAAGGACTCTTGATAAATAGGCATTTTCTCTTCGATATGATCTTCTTCAAAAGAACTCTCCCAATCCGAAGGAATCGTTTGAAAAGGATCTTGAAAAACAAATAAGGCATCATAATGAATAATATTTCCATATTGCAAGTCTACTAATTGATTAATACTGTCTTGAAGCCCGAATCCAGTTAATAATAAAGCAGAACTTCCTGCAATTCCAAGTACTGTCATGATAATTCTTTTCTTGTAGCGGAACATATTTCTGGCCGTTACTTTTCCAGTAAAGGAAAGGCGCTTCCACAAGAAAGTAATTTTTTCAAAGAATACTTTCTTTCCTGCTTTAGGAGCTTTCGGGCGAAGAAGGGAAGCAGGAGAACCTTTTAACTCTTTACGGCAAGATAATATAGTAATCAAGAACATTAGTATTAATGAACATCCTACTAATAAAAGGAATGGAATTACTTTAATCGTAATAATTAATTCTGGTAAAATATAATTTGCATTATAGATTTGATAGATAATGGTAGGAATCGCGGTATAACCTACTAATAAGCCGATAGTTACTCCGATAACCGTAGCAAAAAATACATAGAATAAATATCCACTCATAATATTAAAGTTACTATATCCAAGAGAAGATAACGTTCCGATTTCTCCTCTTTCTTCTTCTACCATTCGATTCATCGTATTAAAACACATTAGGGCAACTACTAGGATAAAGAAAATAGGAAATACTTGAGCGATGGAATCTACTTTTTCTGCATCTTCCCAAATACTGATATATCCATTATTGTCTGTTCGATCGAGTAAATACCAAACTGGTTTTTCAATATTGTTTAATTCTTCTTTGGCGAGAGAGATTTTTTCTTCTGCTTCTGCTGTTTTTTCGGAAAGAAGAGCAACCCCTTCTTCGTATTCTTGGTATCCTTCTTGCCACTTTTGTTCTCCGCTAGCAATCTCGGACTCTGATTTTGTAATCGTTGCTTTCGCACTGGTAATCTGTTCTTCTAAGGCTTGTTCTTGGGCAGTGATTGTTTGATTGGTGCTTTCTAATTGCTCTTTTGTCTCAATAAGAGCTGTAAGTTGACTGCGCTGTTGTTGTAATTGGGCAAGAGTTGCTTGATACACAGCATAGTTCGGATCGTCCGGCGACATGGTTGCTAATAAATTAGAAAGTTTTTCTATCTCTTGAGCTAATAATTCCACTTGACTAGCAATTTGATCTTCGGTGATTTGATAAGTGGCTAAAGCTTCTTGATAAGCGCGATATCCACTTTCCCATTCGCGTCGGGCCGCTTGTAACTGCTCTCTTCCTTGTTGTTCTTTGGTCGCGAGTTCTGTTTTGGCTTGCTGTAACTTTCGACGAGCAGAATCTAACTCTTGTTTGGACTCATCCAATGTTTGTTTGGCATCCGCCAACTCTTTTTCGGCTTTTTCTTTTTCTTTTTGATACTCGTTTTCTATTTTTTGAATTTCTTTGGTTGCTTCTTCTAAAATTTCCTCATAACGAATCGTTTCACGAATTGGTTTTAAAGAAATTAACTCTTCTTCTAGTAAAGAAGTTTTTTCCTGATAATCTTTTTGATAGGCAGTTGCGGATTGTGCATCCTTCGCTGTAATATAAACCTCGGTATAAACCTCGGAATGAAAATTTTCTTTTGGAAGAAAGAGGAAAGATTCTAGTTTTCCATTTCCTACTTGCGCAATTCCTTTTTCTTTTCCGATATAAAGGGGACTGTGTACGGTTCCTACGACAGTATAATCGAAAGTATCTAGGATCTCTCCTTCGCTTTGCTGAGGAATGTGAATCTTGTCTCCTACTTGATATTTTGTGGCATCCGCTAGACATTCTCCTTTTCCTTCGGGAAGACGTCCTTCTTTTAATTCTACTTGATTGATTTCTTCCTCCAAAGCATGAATACGAATAGCATCTCCATCTATTAAGCGGTCCGTAGAATAACTAGGTATTACTGTTTCTACGTTTACTAAGACTTTTAAGGACTCAATATCACTTTCTGTTAAACCCATGGTACTTACTACTTTAAAGTCCATCAAGTGAGTTCTGTCATAATAAGAATCTAACGTTGTTAAAATATCCGGCGTGGTTTCCCGAAGTCCGGCAAAAAAACCTACTCCTAGTGCAACAATGAACAAAACTGATAGAAATCTTCCGATGGTTTTTCTCATTTTTGCAAAGGACATTTTAAATAATAGCTTCATTACCAATCCAACTCCTTCACCTGCTTTGGATGAGGTTGTGTAATGACTTCTTCTACTGTTCCATTTTTAAGTCGAATTACTTTATCGGCAATTTCGGATATAATGGCGTTATGAGTGATGATGATCGTCGTCATTCCCATTTCGCGGGCTGTTTTTTGTAACAATTCCAAAATTTTAATTCCTGTCTTCGAATCTAGGGCTCCAGTTGGTTCATCGCATAGTAACAATTTAGGATTTTTGGCAATGGCACGAGCAATCGCTACTCTTTGCTGTTCTCCTCCTGATAATTGAGCAGGAAAATTATTAAGACGAGAACCAAGACCTACTTGTTCTAAAATGGTTTTGGGATCAAACGGATTTTTACAAATTTGAATGGCAAGTTCCACATTTTCTAAAGCCGTCAAATTTTGGACCAAATTATAAAATTGAAATACGAATCCAATACTATTACGACGGTATCCAATTAATTCTTTTCTCTGATAAGAGGTAATGTCTTGCCCGTCGACAAAAATTTTTCCAGAAGTCGCACTATCCATTCCTCCCAATAAATTTAGTATGGTCGTCTTCCCTGCTCCACTAGGGCCTAAAATAACCACTAATTCTCCTTTTTCAATGGTAAAAGAAACATCGTGTGCAGCAACGATTTTAACCTCTCCCATCTGATATTCTTTTTTTACTTTCTTAAGTTCAATGTATGCCACGCGATTCACCCCTATCTTGTTTTTATTATAACATAATTTTATTCTTTCGAGTGAATATCTTTATTATAATATGACTTTTTTTACTTTTTTTCATTTTCTTAGGTATTTCTAATTATTGTGATTTCTCATCTTCGATATAATATATTGAAAGGAGGGAAATTTGTTATGTGGGGTTGGAACTCATTTGACTGCTGCTGCCCATGCCGAAATAATAACGGAATAGATTCTTGTTGGGGAATCTTTATTGTAATCATTATCATTTTCTTTTTATTTTGGGGATCAGGAAGAGGAAGAGATGCTTGCTAAAGCGGATTTCTATTCGGAGTACAGTCATCTGTACTCTTTTTTTCCATGAAAAGGAAGGACAAGTTTCCAAGTAACTTTTTCTAAATTTTTCCAAAAAAAAAATTACAAATTCTTAAATTTAGAAAATGTAATGATAAAATAATATAAGTTATCTATCTTTCCAAAATTGCAGGATCTTAAAAAACTGGTATCGCGGTCATTAATAAGGAGAAAATATGTACCTAATTTGTACCTAAAAAATAAAAACCCTTATAAAATAAGAGTTAAATAACATATGGTGACCAGTACGGGATTCGGACCCGTGAATGCCGCCGTGAAAGGGCGGTGTGTTAAGCCACTTCACCAACTGGCCAAAAAAATATGGCGCCCCAACTAGGACTTGAACCTAGGACCCCTTGATTAACAGTCAAGTGCTCTAACCAACTGAGCTATTGAGGCATTACATGGTGGGCCTGGGAGGACTTGAACCTCCGACCTCACGCTTATCAGGCGTGCGCTCTAACCACCTGAGCTACAAGCCCATGCATGAAATTCGAATGACCGAATGACAACATCAATTATATTGAAACTTTAAAAAAAAGTCAACACTTTTTTTGTATTTTTCTAAATTTCCTTCCCTAACTCACTGAGAAAGGGCTTTTCTCCTCTTATAAAGCGCAAAATTCTATCTAATTTCTATAAATTTCTGATAAAAAGAAAACAAAGTACTATCTTCTATCCTACTTTGTTTTCGTCCTATCCTTTTCTATTATAAGAGAATTTCATCGAGAGTTGCTTCTATTTTTTTCTTTATTTCTTGTAGATCCTGATTAATTTCACGCTGAGACTCTTGATAAGCTTGATAAATAGGAAGTTCTTCTAACCTTTTTAACCGTTCTTGATATTTCTCTAACGTAGGAATCACAGAAGCAGTGGAAGTATGTTCCAACCGTACTAATTCTTTTTGATAATATTTTGCTTCTTCGATCCATTTCATTGCTTTTTCATTTTTGGATAGTTTTTCTTTTAATGCAAGATACCGTTGGTATTTTTCGCTTTTTTGAAAAAGAGTTAGAACTTCGTCAAATTCTTCTAATAATTTATTCATCCACAATGGTTCCATCTAAACTCCAAGTCTTACTATCTGTAATTTTTACAGAAACAATTTTTCCAATACAATCTATGCTTCCATCAAAATTTACTAATTTATTACTTTCCGTATAACCATAAAGAGCCGTTTTATTTGTTGGATTTACACCATCTACTAATACTTTTACCGTCTTTCCTAACAGTTTTTCATTACTCTTTAGAAAATATTTATTCAACTCTTCATTTAATCGATAAAGTCGTTGATTTTTTTCTTCTTCGCTCGTTTTATTTTCAAACTTACAAGCTGGTGTTCCTTCTCGTGGTGAGAATACAAAACTATAAGCATTATCAAATTGACAAGTTTTTACCAAGTCGAGCGTTTCTTGAAAATCCTCTTCCTCCTCGGTTGGAAATCCTACAATAATATCTGTAGAGATGGCAACATTAGGGATTTTCTCTTTCATTTTGGAAAATAAAGTAAGATAATCTTCTTTGGTGTAACGTCTTCCCATTTGTTTTAACACTTTGCTACTACCAGATTGTACCGGCAAATGAACCGCATTCATGATGTTGTCGTACTTAGCAATTACATCGATCATTCCGTCTGTAAAATCCCAAGGATGACTGGTCATAAAACGCACTCTTGGAATGTTGGTTTTCGCAACATCTTCTAGCAAATTCTCCATCGTATAATCTTCATATAAGTCTTTTCCATAAGCATTTACATTTTGTCCTAAGAGCGTTACTTCTTGATACCCATCTTTTACTAGTTGCTCTACTTCTCTTAAAATATCTTCCTTATGACGGCTTCTCTGGCTTCCTCTCGTATAGGGTACAATACAATACGTACAGAACTTATCGCATCCATAAATAATATTTACAAAAGCCTTATGTTTGCTTTCTCGTTTTACCGGAAATCCTTCTACTAATTTTTCCTCTTTAGGAAGTACTTCAATTTCTTGATGATGCGTTTTTCCACTTTGATATAACACTTTTGGTAAATCATAGAGATTGTGTGTACCAAAAACAAAATTTACAAACTTGTATTTTTCTTGAATTTGAGAAACAACCCCTTCTTCTTGAGCCATACATCCACAAACTCCAACCAAGATATCTGGACGACTTTCCTTTAAGTGCTTAATTCTACCAAGCATTCCATACGCTTTATTATGCGCATTTTCACGAATCGAGCAAGTATTCAATAAAATTAGATCACTCTCTTCCCAATTGCTACTTTCTTGGAATCCTAATTTTTCTAGTATTGCTTTTATATTTTCAGTATCGTGTTCATTCATCTGACATCCGTAAGTCTTAATAAAATAAGTTTTATTATCTCCTAGATGTTCCCATTCTTTTTCTAATTGAAATTCTTCTATTTGAAAGACTTTTCTCTCTCTTTTTTTTGCTTCTTTATAATTTGGTATTTGCATAATCTTCACCCATTTCTTTGACTATTATACACGAAAATCAAAAGAAAAGAAAGCATTAAATGCTTTCCACTAAACAAGTATCAATCATTTCATCAATCACTTTTACATTGTTCTTGATTAGTTCTTTTTTGATTGTTTCATAGTTGTTCTTCATTGCTGAAACAAGTACCTCCATTCGTGGAAGTAGTTGCTTTTTATCTAAATTTTCTAATATCATATCAAAATTTGTTAACTTTGCATATTTCCCGTATTCTCTATTTTTTATATATGCATTGTACAAATTCTTGAATGATAAGATGTCAATATTATCGAATCTTGTATCCTCTAATATTTTGACAGTCGTATAAATATATTTTTCGTTGATTGACTTATCCAGAATCGTTTCTCCTTTGTTATTCTTGATGTTTGGAATAAAATTTTTATTCTTTTTTAATTTTTGAATGATATCTACTACATTGACATAATGAATTCCCGCTAAGATGTGAGCGAAGGTATCTCCTTCTAGATTTTGATGATTAATATCAAATTCTTTGTCGCTCATGTGTTTTAGTACAATGTCGTATCTTCCCACTCGGAGTAGCTTCATTAATAAACTATCTCCATTTTCATCTGTAACATTTACAGAAATAATTCTTTTTGACAATAACTTTGCAACAAAATCAGTATGTTCCTCTTTGATTAGCTCAAATACCAGGGAGGGGTCTTCACTTACTTGTTGCGCTGCAACTGTCTCATCATAAAACATAAAATACACCTCTTGTCTTAATACAGGACAAGTCATTATTCTAGCAGAATCGTCTTATTTTGTCAAATTTATTAACCAGTAAGTTACTCTTT
>CALVKE010000083.1 GCA_944332535.1 uncultured Bacilli bacterium | reverse complement strand
ACATAAAATTTGCATTGAGAATACAAATATAACCTATAATAATGTCTGTAATAATCATAGTATCTTCGATTTTAATGAGATCTATTCAGACTACGGTTTTATCCCTTAAAAACTACAACATAGCGATAATAATTAAAATAGTCTAGTGCGTTATCTCTACTTTCTATATAATGACAAAAGGGATCGATTTCAAAATGATAAAAGGAACTTGGAAACTTTTGATATAAAATAGACAACATCCAATAAAGACTTTTCAAAAATAAAATATTTTTTTGCAGAGGATTTTGATTGCGAGCTAAGCGTTCTCGAATTGTATATACTTTATCCATAATTTTGATAAATTCATCTCTTTTATCCGTTAGATCACATTTTATCACAAATCGTTCATAATATTTTTCAATAGCTGCACTTCCAGTTAATACGGTTTTTACTCCGATAATTGGAATATAGGGCATCGACAATAGCTCTCTTACGTTCATTAATAATACATTCATCTTTTCTCTTTCGTCCAAGTTTTGCTTCGAAGGAGGCAACAAAAGAGAAACATAATTTTCATATTGTTCTGGATGTTCTATCAAATAATCGCGAATTTTGTTCGTCAAATCATCGTATAAATATTTTGCACGAGCAACCTCACTTTTGCTTAATGCCGTCATACCATAGTTATATTTTCGAAATAAATCCCTCTTAATTTTTTCGATGTCTTTCCACTCAAGAGAAACTCCTCTTTCTGGCGTATAAGTGATCATTTTAATTTTGTACTCTTCAAAAATTTTGCGTACATTAGGAGGTAGTTGAGAAAAGGTAAGTCCATCTAACTCTTTCAATTTTTTTAAATGGGCAGCTTTTAAAGAAAATTCGTTGTTTTGAAAACGAAGAATTGTTTCGTAGCGCTGTCTTCCATCAATAATTTCATAGATACCGTCGGTTATTACCACGGTGAGAGGCGGAACCTCTCCGTTAATTAGAATGGTCTCGATTAACTTCACTGCTTTCGTATCGTTCCAAATATAGTTTCTCTGGTATTTTGGCGCATATTCTGTCTTTTCTCGTATTTCTTGAGACAACAATGGTTTTATTTTTTTTACTTGTACTTCTCTTTTTAGTTTATGATATAAATCTTTTAAATAATCTGAATTCCGCATTATACGCTCCTCCTCTTTTTAAGAAGATTATACCATGTATCACTATATTTTCAATCATTTTCGTCACTTTTTCAAATATTTTCGTCTAATCTAGACTTTTTTTGCAATTCCTGATAAAATCATATTCATAAATAAGGAGAAAAACTTATGAAACGAAAAAAACCTAAAATACTTTCTTTTTTATCAGAAGCATCTTTCACGGACTATTTAAACGAAGAGGTAATTGAAAATCAATTATTTGAAAAACAAGAAATTCCGCGTTTTCTCTTATCTCCTGTTACAATGGATGGGTGTTTCTTTCATTCTGTTTCTTTCTCATCTTGCGATACGACCTTTTCCTTTTATGATTGCATTTTTGAAAACTGTGAAATTTCGAATGTGTTTTCGTTGAACGCTACTTTTATTCGCTGTGAATTTCGTCAGTGCAAGTTCAGCGGATGGAATTTAGACCATTGTAGTTTAGAAGATATCCTTTTTGAAAATTGTATTTTCCGTTATACGACTTTTTCTTCTAGTGTTTTTAAAAATGTTGCTTTTCACTCTTGTCAAATGGAAGAAATTCGATTTTTCGAACTAAAACTTAAGGACATCGAATTCGATTCTTGTAGTATTTTGCAAATGGAAAATATTGCTACTCCCTTAAAAGATATTGATCTTTCTAGTTGCACGATAATGGGCGGTGCGTTTCATCCAAACGATCTAAAGGGTCTCATCGTAAACGAAGAACAAGCCCTTTCTTTTGCCACCTTGTTGGGACTTCGAATACACGAGGAAAAAAACTCATCTTCGCGATAAGTTTTTTCTTTTGGCTTGCATGACGGTATGAATGGAATCTTTAATCCAATAAATCGCATTGCTATGTCTCAATTCTTTTAAATAATCTTCTGGAAAAGGCCATGTTTCTCCTTCGATCATTATTTTTTTATATTGCTTTATTTTACTCTGTATTTTTGGAAGATTGATCGAATTTTTGTCTACTACATAAAAGTCTACATCCATATCCCAATTATTTTCATTGCCTCCCGTTATTTTAACTCCCACTCTTTGCTTTTTCGTTGCTTGTTTTAAATATAATACTATTTCTTTGTCTTCACTTACTAAATAAATATCTAGCCCGCTAAACTGCTCTGTTATTTCTAATACTTTTTTTACTAACTGTAAGTCTTTGGTATCTCCTAGAGAAATAAGTACCATTCGATTTTCCTCATTCAAAGCCTTGAGAGCATCTTCTAGTCTTACTATAGAATGCCTTCTAATTCTTGTTCCAAAATTTCTTCTTTCTAAATGACGGAAAGTTAAATCGTGAATATTTTCTTTTCCATGGTCTACCATAGGACCTTCGTATAACACCACTTCTTGATCCTTCGTCAAAAATACGTTCAAGTGAACTCCTGATAGATGAGGAGAATGCATCGAAAGCCAGAGAGCGTCCATACTGTTAGCCGGCACATTTCGACTCGTTACTCCTCCCTTTACGATATATTTCATATTTCCTCCCTCGTTTTATTCTATGTTTGTTTCCTCCTTCATTGCACTTTTTTCCAAATAGTGATAAAATTTAACTAACATACTTCAGGAGGTCCTTATGAAATTAATTCAAAAAATATCACGTGTTATTTTCTCACGAGCAACAATTGCTTTCTTGTTACTTGCTATTCAAATTATTGTAATCATCTTCGCCTACCTATTTTTCAGCGAACATCTTCTTTATTTCTTCGGAGGTTTCACCGTTGTTTCTACCATTGTTGTCATTCATATATTAAATAACAGACAAAATCCGGCCTTTCAAATAGCATGGATTATTTTGATTTTTGCCCTACCTGTTTTTGGTATTTTTATGTATCTTTGGGTTCGGTCTCAACTCATTCCCAAAAAATTAAAATCACGCCTAAAATTACTTCATCAAAAAAGCGCTGCTTTTCTACCACCTTCTGAGATTCCATCTTCCGAGATTAAAAACCCTGAGTTAAAAGGAATGGCTTCTTACTTATCAGCGAATAATCGCTACCCCCTTTACTCGAATACGAAAGTGGTATACTTTCCTTCCGGAGAAGCTTTCTTTCCTGATTTATTAAAAGAGCTAAAAAAAGCAAAGAAATTTATTTTTCTAGAATTTTTTATTATCGAGCGCGGAAAAATGTGGAATTCTGTTTTGGAAATTCTTAAGGAAAAACAAAAAGAAGGAGTAGAAGTTCGCGTGTTGTACGATGGCACTTGTTCTATTTCTCTTCTTCCTTGGGATTATCCGGAAACCCTTGCTTCTTATGGAATTGCTTGCAAACAATACTCTCCCTTAAAACCATTTATTTCTACCTACCATAATAATCGAGATCATCGAAAAATAATTGTAATCGATGGAAAAGTATCTTATACAGGAGGAGTTAATTTAGCAGACGAATACATCAACGAGAAGATGCGTTTTGGCTATTGGAAAGATGTTGCAATCAAGTTTATTGGAAACGCAACGAATACTTTTACTACTTTATTTTTAGAAATGTGGAATATTGATGCTCCATACACTGAAGTTTTTCTTCCTTATCTTGCTAAAAACACAACAAAAGAATCTGGGTTTCTCATTCCTTATGGAGATCATCCTTTCGATCAAGAGGAGGTTGGCAAAAATGTATATCTAGATATGATTCACCAGGCCCATGAATGTGTGCATATTATGACTCCTTATTTAATTTTAGATCACGAGATGATCACTGCTATGAAACTAGCCGCTCAACGAGGTGTCGAAGTAATCATTATCATGCCTCACATTCCTGATAAATTATATGCTTATCTTTTAGCAAGAACATACTATGAAGAATTAATGGATGCCGGAGTTAAAATTTACGAATTTACAGAAGGATTTGTTCATGCAAAAGTAGTGGTTCGCGATCATAATTGTGCTACGGTCGGTACGGTCAATTTTGATTATCGTAGTTTCTACTTACATTACGAATGTGGATGTTATCTTTTCGAGCATCCCGTCATTCCATCTATTGAAAAAGATTTCCAAGCAACTCTTCAAAAATGTCAAAAAATTACGATTCAAAATTGTAAAGAATATCCGCTATGGAAAAAAGCGGCTGGAAAAATATTAAGATTATTTGCTCCACTCATGTAAAAAGAGAATAGATGTGTCTATTCCCTTTTTTATTTATTTTCGTCACTTTTGATTCTTTGATATATTTTAACAAGTTCTTCTTCTGTATAGTTGGCAATATTTGCAGAAGAAGTCGATGGCAAACAGATGGCCGGAGGATTTCCTTGAGGTACTTGATATTTTTCATACAGTTCTTGGGCCTTTTTTCCCGTTGTATAAATTCTCTCAATCGAAGCATTGGATAAAACTAAAGTTAAATCCGTAGGTATTACATTTTGGATACTTGCATCTTTGGATCCTTCGATTTCACAAGATTCAATACAATCCCAAAGAGCAATGTGATGTTTTCTTAAAAAGGCTTTTTTCTCTTCGATACTTTCTGGTAAATCCTCTTCCAATACTTTTGCTAATACCCTCCAAAAACGATTTTGAGGATGCATATAATAAAAAGATAGTTCTCTAGATTTTCTAGACGGCATGCTTCCTAATAATAAAATTTTGGAATCTTTTTCATAAAATGGGGGAAAAGTATGAAATACTCTTTCTCTTTCTTCTTTCTTCATGAATAAAGTCCTCCTAACCAAAGCGTCCATAAAATACAAGATAAAATTCCCACAATAAGAAATTTACGTTTTTTCGTTTTATGATGGAAAAGAAACATCGCAAATAAGCTACCATATCCTCCTCCTAAAATAGAGACCATTAAAAGGAGTCTTTCCGGGATTCGAAAAGCATGATGCTTCGCTTTATATTTATCAATTCCATACAAAAGAACAGCTAATATATTCAAAATTAATAAATAAATTTTCATTCTTCCTCTACCTAGAAAACATCCGACCCAAATAGGTCAGATGCTTTTATTTTACTACAATATTTACAATTTTATCTTTAACAATAATAGTCTTTAAAATTTCTTTCCCGTTAATATGTTTTTGTACATTTTCTTCTTTTAGTGCTTTTTCTTTGATCTCTTCTTCGCCATCTTCTTGATGCACTTCGATCGTAGCACGTACTTTTCCATTTACTTGTACCGCAATTATTTTCGTCTCGTCCACTAATTTTTCTGGATCGTATTTTGGCCAAGTGCTTTCACAAATTGCAGATCCTAAATGATATTGTTCATTTAACTCTTCTGTTAAATGTGGTGCAAACGGATTTAGTAGAGTTAGGAAAGCGCGGTAATCACTAGGGCTAATTTTTTCTTCTTCCTCATAAGCGTTTAATAAAATCATAAGTGCCGATACGGCCGTATTAAATTTTAATGCATCAATATCTTCCCCTACTTTTTTAATTGTTCTGTGGATCAATCTTTCTAAGCTTGGGGTATATCCTTCTTCGTTCGTTACTCTTTCTCCCATTTTCACAACTCTATCCAAAAACCTGCGGCATCCTTTTAATCCTTGCTCACTCCATGTTGCTTCTTTTTCGTAATCGCCAATGAACATTTCATAAACACGAAGAGCATCTGCTCCATATAGCTTTATCATATCATCTGGGTTAATAACATTTCCCAAACTTTTGCTCATTTTCACTCCGCCGTCTCCTAGGATCATTCCATGAGAGGCACGAACTCGGAACGGTTCTTTATATGGGACAAGTCCAATATTATATAAGAATTGATTCCAGAATCTCGCATACAATAAATGTCTCGTAGCGTGTTCCATTCCGCCGTTATACCAATCTACTTGTCCCCAATATTTTAGCGCATCTTGACTAGCAAACTCTTTATCGTTATGAGGATCCATATAACGTAGCCAATACCAACTAGATCCTGCCCAGTTTGGCATCGTATCGGTTTCTCTTTTGGCTGGTCGACCACACTTCGGACAAGTAGTATTTACCCATTCGCTTATGTTCGCAAGAGGACTTTCTCCGGTTTCCGTTGGTTCGTATTCTGCAACATCGGGAAGCACAACTGGCAACTCTTCTTCTGGAACAGGAACCCAACCACATTCCTCGCAATGTACAAGAGGAATTGGCTCTCCCCAAAATCTTTGTCTTGTAAAGATCCAGTCTTGTAAACGATAGTTCGTTTTTCTGGTCCCTAGTTTATTTTGTTCCAAATAATCAATCATTTTTTCGATTGCTTCTTTTTTATTAGTAAAGCCATTTAAAAAGTCAGAATTGATCATCTTTCCGTCTCCAACATATGGAGCTTCCAAAATCGCATATTCATAAATCGTTTTATGCAATTCATCCTGAATTTCTTTTTCGATGGTTTTTTTATCTACCCATTCTACTGTAAAGCAATTTTCTTCTTCTTGATCTAAATGGGTCGGATTTTTCTTTTCACTTTCTAATTCAAAATAAACCCCTGTACAATCAATTTCATAATACTTATCTTTATTGTAGGCATAGTAATGATGGTTTACTGGGAAGGTATTACTAATCCATTTTAAATCCGTGTATCCTGTTGTCTTTTCAATTTCTCTTCTAGCACACTCTTCTGAAGTTTCCCCATCTTCCATCGTTCCTTGGGTAAACAAGCGTCCTCCTTTGTCTTTCCAATTAATCGTTAAATACTTTTGCGTTTTCTTATCATAAACAATTGCCACAATACTTTCTTTGTAATTTTCTTCCTCGTGTGCCTCTCCCGTTATTTTTTCAATTACTGGGACTTTTTCAATTCCAAATTTCGTAGCAAAATCATAATCTCTTTGATCATGAGCTGGCACAGCCATAATGGCTCCCGTTCCATAACTCATCATAACATAATCGGAAATATAAATTGGTATTTCTTTTCCACTTACTGGGTTGATGGCCGTTAATCCATCTACTTTTACTCCTGTTTTTTCTTTGGTTAACTGCGTACGTTGAAATTCGGTCTTTTTATTAGCTTTTTCCCGATAATCAATAATTTCGTTCATGTTGCTAATTAAACCGCTATACAAATCGATAAAAGGATGTTCTGGAGCAATTACCATAAACGTTACCCCAAATAAAGTATCTGGTCTCGTTGTATAGACAACTAATTTCTCGTCCACTTCTTTTAAAGGAAATTCAATTTCTGCACCTGTTGATTTTCCAATCCAATTAATTTGAGCCGTCTTAATTTTTTCTTGAAAATCCGTATCTTTTAATCCATCAATTAAATCCTCGGCATAGTCGCTCATTCTTAGCATCCATTGCTCTTTTTCTTTTTGAATAACCTCTGTTCCACAACGTTCACAAACTCCGCCAGAGGAATCTTCATTGGATAACCCTGTTTTACATTTTGGACACCAGTTAATATTTTTCTTTGCTTTATAAGCCATACCGTGCTCAAAGAATTTTAAAAACTGCCACTGCGTCCATCGATAATACTCTGGGTCCGTAGTAGAAAATTCTCTTGACCAATCAAAAGAAATTCCCAAACTTTGAATTTGCTTTTTAAAAGTCTTAATATTTTCTTTTACGGCTTCTTTTGGATGAATATGGTTTTTGATCGCATACTGTTCTGCAGGAGCACCAAAGGCATCCCATCCCATTGGAAATAATACATTATAACCAAGTAATCTCTTTCTTCTTGCCATAATATCTAAGGCAGTGTAACTTCTTACATGTCCTACGTGAAGTCCTGCTCCACTTGGATAAGGAAATTCTACTAAATAATAATATTTGGGTTTATCACTTTTGTTATCGGCAACGAACGTTTGATGTTCTTCCCAATATTTTTGCCATTTACTTTCTATTTTTTTTGTGTTCATCATCTTTGCTTCCTTTCTTCTTGTAATAGTTTGCAATGATCTGATAGCTTATAAAAATAAGCGGAATCATAATCAAAAATCCAACGAGCAACTGTAGCAAAATATTTTGAATAGGAAATATCGCCACTACGGTAATTGCCATAATCAGGGCTCCTACTAAACTAATCGTTCTCACAAAAGAGTGGTAGGAAATCTTCTTCATATCGAGTTTGTTTTTACGAAGAAGATACGCAACTTCTATTGGTATTTTATTTGGATTATATTCCTTGGCTTTTCGGACCATTAAAAAATAAGATATCGTATAAACAATCAAAAATGTCAAGATAAAATAAACGATATATTCCATTGTTCCCTCCATAAAAAAGCGACTTTTCGACATAAGGACGAAAAATCGCGGTACCACCTTAATTTATAGAGTATTCTCTATACACTTTCTCATCGATAACGGAATGACCCTTTTTCTCTCCAAAGACAAGTTCATAATTTCAAATAATCTATTTCCACCAACCATAGACTCTCTATTTATTTTTTTTAATTACTACTACTTCTTTTTCTCAGAGAATTACTATTAGTATATCATAAACTTTTTTTTTGGCAAAGCTTTTTTTAAATTTGTTCAATATATTCTAACAATCTTAAGAATAGACGCATATGTTCTTTGGTTAGTCCTACCTTTTGAAGACGACGAACTTCGATTCTTTTTCGTTTAATCGCTAAATTGGAGAACATGATGGCCGATATTTTTTCTTTTAAAACTGTATTCATTGGGGCATCCAATAAAATTCCATCGATTTCATCATTAATAAGACGAATGGCATCTAACTCTAATTGATTTCCCTTACAAACAATGCTAACTTGGGCAGTAGATGGAACATTTTCAAGCTCTAGAATAAAATCAGCGTCTTCATTGGAAATGACCGGTTTTACCATCGTATTATTGACATAAGCAATTACTTCATCGGCTGTTTTCGTATTACGGAAGCGAATTTTATAATTTCTTGTTTCTGGTACAATTCCACCTTTTCCAGCAATAGCTCGAATCACTAATTGATACTGATCTTTTGTATACTGATAATCAATTTGCGTTTTTAAGTAATCCCCTTTTTCATATCCTTTTGTCAATCCATCATCCTCGTAAAGCAAATAACTATTACTCTGTCCTGGGAAAATATGAAATTCTAAATCTTTCGGATTGGTTGCGGGTTTTCCTTCCTCATAAGACATGGGAATGATGGCACC
This sequence comes from uncultured Bacilli bacterium, assembly GCA_944332535.1. Lineage (GTDB taxonomy): Bacteria > Bacillota_I > Bacilli_A > RF39 > UBA660 > MGBC162581. The sequence goes on along the minus strand of CALVKE010000083.1, from coordinate 4,532 downwards.
ACTTTTTACAAATACTGGATAATCAACTTCCTCAAAGAAAGAGATATATTCTTTTTTTCCTGGGAATTTCTTACCAGAGCGAAGATTGTACCAAACCCCTTCTGGTAGATAAAATTTATGAATCGTTCGTTTGATTAGAGGATCTTGCTTATGAAGGATCGGACAGATCAAAAGACTGGATCCTAAATAGTATTCGTTTTTAAAATTGCTATCATCGATGACAAATGGTTCTTGATAGTAAAGAGGACGAACGAGAGGAACTCCTTCTTTGTAATGATAACTTTCTGTATAAAGATACGGAATTAAAGCATGTCGTAAATTCAAGTATTCTTTTACTACCTCTGATGTTTTAATATTCCATCTCCAAGGTTCTTTTCGATAGTACTTACCGGATGGGGCAGAAAAACGCAAGATCGGAGAAAAACATGCTAACTGTACGGAACGAATATAAAGCTCATCTTCTTCCATTCCTCCATGATTTCCAGCAATATCACTACTGATAAAACCGACTCCAATATTAGCCGCATTTTGATTCAGAAGAGGAATTCGTTTTAAAGAATCCCAACTAACTAACGTTTTTCCAGTATAGATGCTTGGATAACGATGAGGTGCTAAGTGAGCATTTCGAGCGAGGAGAAGACCTCTTCTATCCTCTTTATTTAATAGTTGGAACAAGGAATCATTGACAAACCAAAGTCGTTGAATATTTTCTAAAAAATCTTGATAATCGTTTGCTAAGAAGTCCACTCCTTTATTTAATAGCGGTGTTAACATGTAAGTATTCATTGCTTTTAAAACCGTTTGGTTCATTGGGTCAAATTGAACCGTCTTGCCTCCTGTGATTTGAAAAGCATTGGCTAAATTAGGATATTGTTCTTCGGTTGCTGCAATTCCGTCTTTTGGATTAATACTAAGTCCTACTCGAATATTTTTTTCGTGTAACTGTTGTAAAAGTTGCGACTCATCCGGAATTAATTGATGGTTAAAGGTAAACCCTGTTTCAGAAAACGGAACGTCTGTTCTTTTCATATGCCAATCTTTTTCTAATAATAAAACAGAAAGAGGGATGTCTTCCATTTTAAAATGATTGACTAATTCTAGCAATTGTTCAGAAGTATAAGGAAGATCTCTACTCCACCAATTTCCTAATGCATATCTTGGGATAAGAGGAGGATATCCTACTAAAGTATAGTAATCTTTTAACGCCTCTTCAAAATCATTTCCATACATAAACAAGTAAATATCCATATAATTTTGTTCCCTAGGAATAAGGTTTCCTGATGCATTATAAAGATAAGTGTTACTATCGTTGAAAGATGCATACCCATCTAAGGAATATAGGCTTTTGGAAAAACGTTGGTTTTTAGGATCTCCATCTTCCGAAGTATTTAATCCATTTAACGTCTTTACTTCGGCATTGTGGACATACCAACTTTTGTCTGTACCATTTAATTGTATCTTTAAATTTGCCATGGGAGTCAATTTCCCAGCATCAAAATTTTTCTCCTTTTCGTAAGAAAGAGAAAAATATTTTGTGGTAATTTCTAAGAATCGATCATCTTGTTTTAGTGTAAATTCTGGTTTTGGAAATTTACGATTGATCGCAAATTGACTAGGATTATCATAAAACACTCCCGTTTTATTGTATTCTAACCGTAAAAGTCTTTCGGATAATACTGTAATCCGATACGTTTTTCCTTGTGCAACAGTTCCTTCGCGGGCAATTCCATCATTAAAGTTCATTTTCTTCACCCCTATTTTTTACTCTAATAAAAATATATCACAAAAAGGAAAAACTCGCAATCAAAATATGTCAAACTATTTCGTTCTATTTTTCATTCATAAAAAAAGAAATTCTTGCGAATTCCTTTTAAAACTGAAATTGTGTTCCACCATTGGCAAAAGAGAGAAGGAATGTTTCAAAAGCTGGTCCTAACACTTCGTGATTTATTATGTTTAAAATAATTTGTTGTTGTTCTTCTTCGGTAACGGCATCCCATGCTTTGCTATTTGTCATATCTTTTTCAGGAATAGCTTCTCCACTTTCTACTTTCGTTTCCAAAGAAATGGTACCAAATTCTACTCCTTGTAATTGGATGTCAAACGTTGCAGCAATATGGTTTGCCCCTTTCTTTTCAAGTGTTATATCCATCTTTAGTACTTCCTCATCCTGGTCAGTCATTTGAAGTGTTCCTACATATTTCCCGTCTTTTTCTTGAAGTTCTCCAGTAATTGCTGCGTTATCTTCCCCAAATATCTCGAAAGTCATCTTTACTGGATCTTCTTCCATCGTTAATTGAATCACTTCTTGATTATCAGATATTACAATAAAGTCTTGTTTTCCATTATTTCTAGTAAATGTTGCAATAGAAGTATCCCCAGCTAATTCAACTTTTCGGATATCTCCTTTTCCTTGATAATAGATATTATAATAGAGATTTTCCTCGTCTAACTCATTATTATCATTTAATATGTCATCGATTTTATCTACTAATTCGTCTTTTTCTAATTGCGTTAAAACAGACAAGATGGATAAGGCGCGATCATCGTTTTTAATATCCGTTAATGATTCATAAAAGATTTTTTGGAATAGAGCTGGAGTGATTTTTAATGAGACCTTGGTACAATTTTCTTCTGTTCCCTCTATCATAGTGGTTGTTTTTTCTTTGGTGAAATCTTCTTCTTTAATTTCTAATTCGATATTATCTCCAAAAATTTCTACCAAATATTTTAAATCATCCATTGTAACGATGGCTTGTTCCGTATAACCAGGTGTTACAGAATAATATTTATCAAAAATGTCGTTAATAGTGAAATAAGTATTTTTCTCATCTTGATAAATGTCTCCTGTAAGTAAGTCATTTTCGTCTATTTTCGTATGGAAAGATACTGTAGCTCTTTTGGATACACTATCCTTTTGAGCGGTTGCTGATATAGAAAATTTAGAAAACCCTAGTTCTAAAGAAGAATTTAGTTGCATATCCATCGTAATATCTTCTTTAAAAAATGAAGTGTTAAGTGGTTCCATCCAATCTTCTAGGGAAGAATAGGCGCTATCGCTCATTAAATAGTCATAGCTACTTAAGAAGATAGACTTTGCAGAAGTTTTTCGACTGAAGTAAAATCCTAATCCGATCAAGATAATTGCCAGTACAACAAAGATAGCAATGATGATAATCCATTTTTTCTGAATTTTTTTCCGTTCCATAATTACCCTCACTTTCCTATTACTTTATTTCATTATATCATAAAATGTCCTTTTTTATCTCTTTTTTTCGAAATATAGAAGATTTTTTTGAGATATGGTATAATTTGTTTGGTGATGTTTATGAGGCGGGCATTGGTTCTTTCTGGTGGAGGTGCAAAAGGCGCTTATCAAATTGGAGTATGGAAAGCTTTGCGGCAATTGAAAATCAAAATAGATATTGTTACTGGTACTTCGGTTGGAGCGTTAAATGGTTCTTTGATGGTGCAAGGGGACTTTCGAAAAGCAAAAAAACTTTGGGAACATATGAACTTTGAATTCGTTTTTGATAAAGAGATTTTAAAACAATACAATCATTGCCAAACAACCCTTGATATGATCCATATGTTTAGTAAGAGCTTTCGTACCGGTGGAATGGAAATTAAGAATCTGGAACTTTTAGTCAAACGTTATTTTCGACCAAATAAATTTTTTTCTTCCAAAACAGACTTTGGAATTTCTACTTATAACTTTAGTGATTTGAAACCCTTGAAAATCACGAAAAAAGAAATGCCTAAAAAACTGGTAACGGATTATATTATTGCTTCTTCTTCCTGCTTTCCAGCATTCCAAATGAAAAAAATTGGTAAGAAAAAATATATTGATGGCGGAGTATTTGATTATTTACCCATTAATTTAGCGCTTGATATGGGAGCAGAAGAAGTGATTGCTGTTGATTTGCATGCGTTAGGAATCAAAGAGAAAGTAAGAAAAACAAATGTGGCTATCACTTATATTGAACCGCAAAACGATATTGGTGGATTTTTAAACTTTAATGCTACAAATGCGACTCGCGCCATGCGTTATGGATATTTAGATACGTTGAAAACATTTCACGCACTGGATGGAAAGAAATACTCTTTTCGTCTTCATTTACTTTCGCGATGTGTCAAAAAATATTACGCTTCGATGGAAGAGCAGATAAAAAAGATATTTGATTTTCGGGAAGATCGAAACACTTTAGGAGAGGCTTTTTGGCAATTTGCTTACAAGAGATTAAATTCTCTTCGAAAGAATAATAAAGAAGAGGCAATCGAAGATATTTTAGAATATTTAGCTTCTACCTTCGCACTTTCTGATCAGAAAATTTATTCTTTCTCCTCTTTTCATCGCGCTTTGTGGAAAGAATTTAAAAAGACAAAATCTTTAAGCGATGCCCATGTAAAAGAATTGCGAAAAGAGCGAAAATTAATCAATCTTTTTCATCGAAGAAATCTCATCAAATATTTTTACGAACAGTTGGAAGAAGAAAATCGTAATCCAGGGCAAAACCCAACTTTTTATCGGT
>CALVKE010000082.1 GCA_944332535.1 uncultured Bacilli bacterium | reverse complement strand
CATAAAATTTGCATTGAGAATACAAATATAACCTATAATAATGTCTGTAATAATCATAGTATCTTCGATTTTAATGAGATCTATTCAGACTACGGTTTTATCCCTTAAAAACTACAACATAGCGTTTAATTTTAAAAGCATACAAATTTAAAAAACGTAAAAAAGGTGCTAGACAAATAATGATGGTTCTTGATAATGAATTTAAAGTCCATTTTAATCTTAAAAAGATAAGAAGATTAATGAAAAAGTTTGGATTGAAATGTCCTATAAGACAAGCAAATCCATATAGAAAAATGATGGAAGCTACAAAAGAACATAGTACTTGTGAAAATATTATTAATCGTGTATTTAAAACTGGCATTCCATATAATGTGCTTTTAACTGATATAACATATTTATTTTATGGTAATAATCAAAAATGTTATTTATCTACCATAAAAGATGCTGAAACTAATGAGATTCTTGCTTATCATATAAGCGAAAATATGACTTTAGATATTTCTTTAGAAACGGTAAAGAAATTACATCGTAAAAGACATATAGTATTAAACGAAAATGTCATAATTCATTCTGATCAAGGAGTACATTACACTAGTCCAAAATTTCATAATTTATTAAAAAAATATAATATGGGCCAATCGATGTCCAGAAGAGGAAACTGTTGGGATAATGCTCCGCAAGAATCTTACTTTGGCCATATGAAAGATGAGTTAAATTTAGATACTTGTTTTACTTTTAGAGATGTATGTAACGAAATAAAAGATTATATTGAATATTATAATAATTATAGATATCAGTGGAATCTAAAAAAGATGACTCCGGTACAATACCGAAATCATCTTTTTGAATCCATCACCTAAGCCCTCTCTTTTTTATTTAGTCCTTGACAATGGGTACATTTTACAAAAAGACTTTCTCTTTAAAATGCTTAACGTATGAAGAACACAAAGAAGAGTTACTCCAACATCGGCCAAAACAGCTAGCCAGATAGTTCCAAGTCCCAACAAACTTAGGAAAAGAACAAGTACTTTTGCGCCAATGGCAAACCAAATGTTAATAAGAACTAATCGATGGGTATATTGGGAAAGAAGAATTGCCGTACTTAATTTAGATACATCATCTTTCATGAAGACAACATCACTTGCTTCAATGGTAGCATCACTACCAATACCACCCATCGCTATTCCAATATCGGCAACTTGAATGACTGGAACATCATTGATTCCATCTCCAACAAAGCCAGCGCATCCCTCTTTTTTCCAATGTTTTACTTTTTCTACTTTCTCCTCTGGTAAAAGTTTTCCGTAATAACTTGGAATATGTAGTTGTTTAGCAACACTTTCAACGACTCTTTCATCATCTCCTGATAGCATCACCACATTATCTACACCTACTGCGGCAAGACTTTCCACGATAGAATAAGAAGATTCTTTGATTTTATCGGCAATGACAAGATGACCAATATATACTCTATTTTCGGCAACATAGATAGTAGTACCTATCTCTGGAGGAACATCTAAAAGAATTCCTTTTTCTTCAAAAAGTGTCGCATTTCCTAAAAAGTAGGTTTTATGATCCATTCGAAAACGGATTCCTTTTCCTGAAATTTGTTCAAAATCTAAAATTTTCTCGGAATCGATCTTTTTTCCATATTTTTTTAACACAGATTGCGAAATAGGGTGATTCGAATAATATTCCCCATAAGCAGCAATTTCTAATAGTTTTTCCTGTGACATAGTAGGAGAAACTATTTTTTGTACTGCGAAAACTCCCTCTGTAATAGTTCCTGTCTTATCAAAAATTGCTGTTTTTATCGTACGAAGTTGCTCTAGTTCTTTTCCTCCTTTGATTAAAATTCCATCTCTACTTGCTCTTCCGATTGCCAAGAAATAAGAAAGGGGAACAGAAATGACCAAAGCACAAGGACAAGACATAACCAAAAAGACACACGCAGTATAAATCGCTTGATAGAAATCTTTTTGAAAATACCAAAATAAGAGAAGAATTACTGCTGCTAGTAAAACGACAATAGGAGTATAAATTTTAGCAAAACGAGTAATCCATTTTTCCGTATCTGCCTTTTTCTCCGTACTTTTTTCCACCAGATTTAAAATTCGATTAGCAGTACTATCTTCCGCTAACGAAGTAGCGCGAACAGTTAAAACTTTATCTTGACAAATCGCCCCACTTAACACGTTATCTCCTACACTTACTCTTTTCGGAACACTTTCTCCTGTTAAACTACTCGTATCCAAAAAAGCTTCTCCTTTTACCACAACGCCATCTAGTGGAATCTTTTCCCCCGGTTTTACTAAAAACAAATCATTTATTTTAGCGTCTTCCGCATTTACCAATACTTCTTCCTCTTCCAACAATAGACGAACTGTATCACACTTTAAATCCATTAATTTTAAAACAGATTCTCGAGACTTTGTAACTGCCAAATCTGATAGTAACTCTCCAATTCGATAAAGAACAACCACAACGATCGCTTCCGAATATTCTCGAATAAAAAATGCACCGATCGTAGCAATAATCATTAATGTATTTTCATCCAGTACGCGTCCTTGTAATAATTTCTTCCAAGAAGAGACGTATAAGTCAAAAGAGGCAATAAAATAAGAAAGAAGAATCGTAAGAAAATACCAAATAGAAGTAGTGTCTAAGAAAAAAGAGATAAGAAAGAATAAAATACTAAAGAAAATTTTCCAAACAGTTGAATTTTTCACTAACTTTTTCATATCGTACACACCTTTTTATAAAAAGAGGATAATAATCTATCCTCTTATCTTTTACTATTTTTATTATATACAGAAAAACGTGAAAATACAATCCTTTTATGCGTTTGGCACTTTTAATACTTGCCCGATTTGTAAAACGTCACTTGTTAAATTATTCAAACTACGAAGTTGTGCGACAGTGGTGTCATACTCTCTTGCAATAGACCATAAACTATCCCCACTTTTTACCGTATAATTGGTATAAGAAGGCGCGCTGTTAGATCCTGTTGTTGGAATTCGAAGCACTTGCCCAATTTGAAGGGTGTCACTTGTTAAATTATTCAAACTTCGAATAGCACTAACGGTAGTACCAAATCGATTCGCAATAGAGTATAAGCTATCTCCTCTTGCTACCGTATAAGTTGTATAGTTAGGAGTAGTACCGCCATTTGATTGCGTTGGAATTTTTAATACTTGCCCGATTTGTAGAACAGTATTACTAAGATTATTTGCTCGGATTAAATCATCGACACTTACTCCAAATTGGTTGGCAATTTTCCATAAACTGTCTCCGCTTTTGACGGTATAGGTAACTCCTGTTCCTTCGCTACTGGTAGAAGTAGGAATAATTAACTGTTGACCAATAGAAAGAACGGTACTTGTTAAATCATTGGCATCGATAATATCTCCCACTGTTACTCCAAAGTTTTGAGCGATACGGTAAAGACTATCTCCGGCTTTTACCGTATAAATTGTTTGATTACCAGAAGGCGGTGCTGGCTCTTCTGCCCCTGGAAGTCGAAGTACTTGCCCAACTTGTAATGTATTACTGGTTAAATTATTTAACCGTTTTAATTCATCAACGGTCGCTCCAAAACGTTGAGCGATCGACCATAGACTATCTCCAGCTTTAACTGTATAAGTATTTTGAACTCCGCCTCCTTCCGGTGGAGTATAAGGGGTACCCGTATAATTTGCAACGGCACGAACAACCGCTTCTACGTAATCCAAAAGGTTATTTTGTAACTTCTTTACATCGTTTGGATTATCAATAAAACCATATTCAATTAATAAAGCAGTCGTATTAGGAGTCTCCCTCATAATGTAGTAATAATCTTTAGAAGGATCTTCTGGAAGTCTTCTTTGATAGTACTTCCGCATAATTTGCCCTTCTTCCCCAATAGATTCTAAAATACTTCTCGGTAAAGTACTCGTACTTCTAAGTGGGTATATAATTTCTGCTCCTTCTCCACCTGATGAGTTTACTCGGCATTATTAAATAAATCAACTGAGTCATAATTATCAGTTGATTTATTATAATTATATTTTTCTTAAAATTTTGATAAACCTTTTAGTTAATTTTGGCCTTGCAAATTCTTCTTCTAAAGTTAAAATACTGTTTTTATATCTGTTATATGCAAATTCATAATCTCCCTTTTTTATCGCTTCAACGCAAGCTTTTATCACGTTTTTATAAATATAGTCATATATTTTACTGTTATTTTCTATATCATTAATTGAGCTAACAACAATTGGTGCCGTTTCATAATAATGCTTTATATCTTCCTCTGATACAAATTTGTCTCTAAACCATCTAAGAATCGTTAATTCTTCACAATTATCATCAAACTTATCCATTTGATATCTCATACAAGCTGTTGTTAAATAGCAATTAACATCAGTGGTTTCCTTATCACCATTTGTAGTATCAACTATAGTTCCGGTTCCGGAATCACTATCATAATTAATATGTATAGAACCATGATCTGGATTATCAGCTGGACAACTATCATAAATACTAATATGATCTACTCCCTTTTTATCAGTATTAACATTAATTTCTACCCCTTCATTATTTACATAATGTCCGTAATCATCTCTTGCCATTAATTATCACCTCTTTCTTTATTTATAGTTTTTATAATTACCTCATATCTAATAAGAATCTCATCTGTTAATAAAGCTTCATTACCTATATTTTTGTTAGGTAAAATTTCCCATTTTATATCTTCCAATAATGTATGAATTTCTAGTGATTTTTCATGCGTTACTATATTTAAGTTTTTCTCTATATAATAATTTTTTATCCAATTTAATAATTCATATAAAATTGCTTCATACCTGCTTTTCACACTTTTTAAGGAATCTAAATGTATAGCAATTTCTAAATTACCAATGATATTTGCAAAATCACTAACTAATTTTTTATTAATCATAATCTACAGAACCCACAGAATTTTAAAAAATTCAGTTATCCTCCTTTCTAATTTAATTATATAACGTTTATCAATTAAATCAAGCGTTTTTACCTTTTCTACCATATGGGTTACGAACTATATTTTTATTTTCATATTTAAATGAAATTACTTCTGCAATACCATATTTAAAATATATGGTAATATTTCTATCCTTATCTATAACTATCTTATCTACTAATGCGTCTATTAATCCTTTTTTAGGTTTGTTTAAATCTAATAGTTCTTTTATCTTTTCAGTATAATCGGGTAAAACATTTACTTTGCTTTTAATTTGATATCCTTTTTTATTTTCACTATCTATCAAATCTTTGATTTCTTTTAATTTAGTTTCGGATTCTTTTGTAAGTTCTTTATATGTTTGTGCAGATATTATTCCATCGCATCTATCATTATATAAGATATTAATTTTTTTCATTATTTTTTCTTTTTCTATTTCTAAATTTTTAATACTTTTATCTATATGATTTGTTTCATTGGAAACATTTTTTACAATCTCGTCATTTAATTGTTTCAAATCCAATTCTTTTATTAACTTAGAAACAGATTTATTAATTTGTTCTAGCACTTGCTCTTCTAAATAGTTATACGGATAAAAATGAGAATAGCATCTACCTCTAACTGGATTTCGTGAATATCTATTACAATTAACTGACCAATAATTCTGTTTTTTTCTATAAAGTACTGTAAGTCTATTTCCGCATTCATTACAAAATAACTTACCTTCTAATAATCTTTTTTCTCTACCAGTTTTAATATTATAATTTCTAGTATTTCTTTTTCTTAAATTATTAACGTAATCAAATGTATCTTTATCCACTAATGGTTCGTGTGTATTTTCTACCACTATCCATAATTTTTCATCCAATGCTATTTTCTTTTTTGACTTATAACTTACTTTTGTTTGAGTATGTTGAACTAAATCACCTGTATAAATTCTATTAATTAAAATTTTTTTTATTGTGGAAATATTCCAATTATCTCTATCAATTAATTTAGATGAGTAATTCGTATTTTTATAACCACTAGGAGTGGCAACATGAGCTTTATTAAGTCTATTGGCTATTTCAGTAGGTCCAATACCACTTGCTCTCCATTTAAATATATTTTTAACAATTGGAGCAGTTTCTGGATTAGGGATTAAATGTCCTTTATCTTCTGGATCTCTCATATATCCATAACAAGGAAGGCTACCGACAAATTTCCCATTTTTTCTTTTTTCATTTAAGACATTCCGAATTTTAATAGAGTTTTGTTTACTATAATAATCATTACAAGCAATTATAAATGTTGATGAATCATTACTAGCTTGGTTTTTAAAACTATCAAAAGACTCTAATATAGAAATAAATCTTATATTATTTTCCGGAAAAAATGTCTCAATATAATAGCCAGTCATAACATGATCGCGACCAAGTCTTGATAAATCTTTTACGATTACACAATTAATTTTATTGTTATTAATGTCTTCTAACAAACTTTTGAATCCAGGTCTTTCAAAATCTGTTCCAGAATATCCATCATCTACATATTCTCTCACTAAATTAAAATTATTATTTTTAACATAATTTCTCAATAATTCTTTTTGATTTATTACACTTTCACTATCAGACTCATATTTTTTATCTTTATCTTCTTGAGATAATCTTATATAGATTCCAACATTGAAATCTAATCCGTTTAAATAAGTATTATTCATTCATTTCTCCAGTCATTAATTGGAAATTAAGATAGATGAATGACGACATTATCTTATTAAATTTGAGATTCATCAATTATTGTTTGTCCCTTCTTCTTTAATTATCTCTTCGATTAAGAATTTCAAAATAAGATCTTTAAATGAAACGTTATTCAAATAGGTTCCTACCATAATTAAACCACCTATTTAAACTTATGCTTCAATTAGTTTTTATTGATATTTTTCATATGTATATCAAACTCTTTTCTAGTTTCTAATTTTAATTGGATTGTTTTATTATATTAAATTTATAAAAAAATAGTGTTAATCTTTCAACACTATTGGTCAATACTCAGTAAAGATGAATAGTAATTATGCATCTTTTTAATCATTGAGTGTTATTATCAATATTATTTATTATTACCTTGAAGTTATAGCGCATGGTGACGTTATTCTGATACGCTATCTAAATACTAATTAAATTTAACAACGGTAACTAAACTCGCGACCACCGGAATTAATATGATTAGAAAGAATAATTACTTCTGAATCTGTTCCTAAACTTCGCATTGTATTAAGACGTTCTTCTCTTGTTAAAGTCCGATCATCGGTCCGAGTAGCAACAACAGGAATTCCTAATTCTTGAAATCTTTGATACATGTAATCAGCTGCTTTTGTCGTAAAATCTTTTTCTCTAAGGTTCCCCGATACAGCACCTGGATCGCTTCCTCCATGACCGGCATCGACGACTATTCTATAAGCCATAAAATTTCCTCCTCAAAATATTGTATTCTTATGTCGACAAAATTTGCATTTTCCAAAGGAGTTTTGATGAGAAAAAGAAAAAAGACTAATAATAGAACCCAGCCAAACTTTGAAAAGATTCATACAATATATTAGGTGATAATAGGAAATGCTACTCCTCGACAATTTATGTACAGGTATTAGTTTGGGAATGCCCCCTAATAGGATTCCTTCTTCCTTTCCTTACGAGTGGATAAGTGGATGCCTATTCTTATTATTAGCTTTTCTTAGATGAGGTTTTTTATGAAAAAAGAATTAAAAGAGTTAATCGCTACCATTCAGGAAAAAGATCCAGCGATTCACCACAAGTGGGAAGTGTTCTTATATCCTATTTTTAAAGCTATGCTATATTATAAAATAGCAAGATTTTTTTATCTTAGAAAACATTTCTTTTGGGCACGTTATTTTTCAGAAAAAGGCAAAAGAAAAAGCGGAATTGAAATCCACCCGGGTGCAACAATAGGGAAACGCTTTTTTATCGATCATGGAACTGGTGTTGTGATAGGAGAAACTGCGATCATTAAAGATGATGTTACTCTGTTTCATGGTGTAACGTTAGGTGGAACAGGAAAGGAAAAAGGCAAAAGACATCCAACAATTGAAGACAACGTGGTAATTGGTTGTGGTGCGACGATTCTTGGAGACGTGACGATTGGAAAAAATAGCAAAGTAGGAGCGGGAGCAGTCGTCTTAAAAGACGTTCCAGATAATACAACGGTCGTCGGAATTCCTGGACAAAAAGTAGACAAAAAGAAAAAGTGCAATTAAGGCACTTGAGTGATTAGGAAGAAGTAACAACTTCTTTTTCTTTTTCTGGACAATATTCTAAAATATCTTCCACTCTACAATTTAAAACACGGCAAAATTCCGATAGAACAAATAAATCAATACGACTTATATTTCCTTTGTAATAACCTTGAATGGTTTCAAATCGAAATCCAGTTAAACGGCAAAGCTTGTTTTTTGAAATATTTCCACGTTCCATAATTTCTTTTAATTTGAATTTGATTGCCGAATGGTTCATACTAAAACTACTCATAATATTCCTCCTTCTAATCATTCGCCTTAATATTACCATTTACTAGAAATGAAAATGTATTACATTAGAATGTAGTGTCTTGTTTGATACAGTTTGTTGCAGGACCGCGAATAAGATTTCCGTCTACATCGAATTTTGACCCGTGACAAGGGCAATCCCAGGTTTTTTCTTGTTCATTGAAACGAAGAGAACATTTCATATGAGGACAAGTAAGAGCTACCACATGTTTTTTGTTGTCTAAGTCTACATAAACACCATATCTTTTTCCCTTTTTCCAAATAATTTTTGCTTTTCCTTGAGGAAGTAGATAGGATCCTATAAAATGGATGAATTGATGAATATTGTCTTCTAGGAAATGAAACACGGAAAATAGGCTAGGTGTATAACGAGAAGAGAAAGGATAAGGGAAGGGATTATCTTCTTTTTCGATGAGGGAAGCAATGATTCGGGCTGCGATATTAGAATTCGTCATTCCCCAAGTATTATACCCCGAAGCAATAAAAATATTGCTGTTTTTTTGTATTCTTCCAATAAGGGGAAGCCCGTGTTGGGTCATAAGATCATAGTTTCTCCACCAAAACGGAGCCTCTTCTTTTTCTTGCTCTGTTATCGAATGATTGGATAACCGTTTTGAATTACGCAGTAAAATTTGGTAGTTTTCAAAAAAACGAATAGAAAGGACATCTTTATCTAAGTTGATGGCGTTATAAGCAAGATTTTCGTGAGGTTTTGCAGTGATGCTGGAAACCTCTAAGTAGTTTTTAAGTGGTAAAAAGTAAGGAGAGACAAAGGGAAGGTAATGATTTGCAAAAACTAAATAATGACAATCAATTTGCTCTCCGCCCTCTAAAAAAACGCGATATCCGTTTTCCATTTTTCGAAAGCGAATCATTCGTGTATGTTCATAAATAGAAATATTTCCTTTTTCTTCTAAGCACTTGAGCAATCCATAAATATATTCTAAAGGATGAAAAACGTAAGTATCTTTCACACGAAAAGAAAGAGTAGTAGAAAACTGGGGAATTTCTTGATATTCTGGAGTAAGATCAAAGTCTCGATAAAGCTGATATACTTTTCGTAGTTTTTTTTGATTTTTTTCTTCGTTTACAAATAGATAAGAATCATTTTTTTCTAAGTGGCAAGAAATATCTTCTTTTTTAATAATTCGAACAATTTCTTCTATGGCATTGATTTGTGCATAAACATAATCACGAGCTGCGCGAAAACCGACATTATTTTTAATTTTTAACGCAATATCTTGTTGCAAATAAGTTAATTTGGCGGTACTTTTCATAGTAGTAGAATGTCCAATTTTGTTTTGTTCTAAGACAATTACTTTTTGACTGGTATCCTTTAAATAATAAGCAAGGGATATTCCAGTAATTCCTCCTCCTACGATAAGAACATCACAACTACTATTCTTTTCTAAACAAGGATAATGCTTTTCTTCTTTTTCCCAAATACTCTTCTCCATATCGATCACCCTTATTAATGTGGATGTTTCCTTCGTTTTTATACGAAGAACTTTCTCGTAACAGGATTGAAAAAACATGAAAAATATGCTACTCTATAACTGGAGGAAAGTATGAAAAAAAGAAATATTATAAATATTGTTTTAACAATACTATTTGGGTGTGTTTGGTATTATTTTCTATTACCACCTATTCATTTGCAAAGTTTTGATTTTTGGATCTTTATCTTTGCTATGCTAGGATTTTATGGATGTTGTAGTTTCTTGGGAAATATTGATGCAAGAGGAAGAGTAAGAAAAGTAGAAAAATCGATGATTTTTTCCTTTAGTTCTATCTTTATAATATTAGGAGCTATTCTTATCATTAATTTAATAGTATCTCCTGTGTTTCAGTCGAAAAGTTATTCTAGAAGAATTGATATTCAAGAAGACCATTCCTTTACCGACGACGTAGAACAAGTAGACTTTAATTCTCTTCCGTTATTAGATAGAGATTCTAGTTCTAAATTAGGAGATAGAGTAATGGGACAGATGCCAGAGATGGTTTCTCAATATTATGTATCGGATA
This sequence comes from uncultured Bacilli bacterium, assembly GCA_944332535.1. Classification (GTDB taxonomy): domain Bacteria; phylum Bacillota_I; class Bacilli_A; order RF39; family UBA660; genus MGBC162581. The sequence goes on along the minus strand of CALVKE010000082.1, from coordinate 1,325 downwards.
AATATACACAAATTAATTATCAAGATAGTATTATTCGAGTTACTCCGCTAGAATACAATGGGTTCTTTAAATATTTAAACAATCGTAAAAAAGGAGTAGTTGGATATATTACAGTAGACTCTGTAACAGGGGAAAGTAATTTAGTAAAATTAGAACAAGGAATGAAATATATGCCATCGGCTATTTTGAATAAGGATCTTTATCGTCATTTGCGCTTTTCCTATCCAACGGATATTTTTGGTACGGAAAGCTTTGAAATTGACAATGAAGGAAATCCTTATTGGATAGTGCCTGTTATGAAATTTTCTGGAGTTGGTCTAAAACGAGATGTGGCAAGCGTCATTATTTTGGATCCGATTTCTGGAAAAAGTCAAAAATACGAGTTAGAAGATGTACCAACTTGGGTAGACCATGTATATGATAGTAATTTGATCATCGAACAAGTAAATGATTGGGGACAATATAAGGACGGATTCTTGAATTCAATATTTGGTCAAAAAGGTGTTGTAATGACAACAGAAGGATATAACTATACTGTGATGAAGGATGACGTTTATCTATATACAGGAATTACGTCTGTTAGCAATGACGAAGCAAATGTAGGATTTATTATGACCAACATGAGAACAAAAGAGACAAATTATTATGCAGTTCCTGGTGCGAAGGAATATTCTGCTATGGCCTCTGCAGAGGGACAGGTACAACAAATGAAATATACTGCTACGTTCCCATTATTAATTAATTTGAATGATAAGCCAACTTACTTAATGTCTTTAAAAGATAATGCCGGATTAGTAAAAATGTATGCTTTTGTTGATGTGGTGGATTATCAAAAGGTAGTTGTAACAGATGCTTCAGAAGGAATTGAAAAAGCAGCAGAGAATTATCTTGGAGAAGAAGCGATCGAAGCCAGTGGCGATTTAGTATCTAAAGAAATTACAATATCTAAAATAAGTGATGTTAGTATAGATGGTACAACTTATTATTATATAATAGATGGAGAAAATAAAAGATATCGAGTATCTATTAAAGTAAATAAAGATTTGTTACCATTTTTAGAAGTAGGTGAAACGGTAGAGATTAAGTACAAAGAGGAAAAAGAAGTAACCGAGATCCTAGAAATTTCATAAAAGAGAAAAGTTTCTTTTCTCTTTTATGTTGCCTAAAAAAATAAAAACGCAAAAAAGTAAAAAAAGGGCGTGAATTTTTAGACTAAATGCAGGTTTATGAAGAAACATTTAATTTACAAGACTTATTGCTGCTTTGGAATATAAAAGCGGAAATAAGTCTTTTAATTTTGCCTAATATTAACTAGTATTACTTAA
>CALVKE010000081.1 GCA_944332535.1 uncultured Bacilli bacterium | reverse complement strand
ACACGACTTTTTGGTACTTCGATAAATCTGTTTGGATATCTTTTATTTCTACATCTCGTTTGATATCGTTGTTTTGCCACTCTGCTACGACTTCATCATAGTCGGTAGAAAAAGGAATTTTCGGTTCCAACTCTAATAAGTCCGCACCTAGTTTATCCTTTACATAATTGGCAACTTTTTTGCTGTTACCCGTAAAGCTATAATAAATCACTAATGTGTCTGTCATATTATCCCCCTTTCTATCACAAATTTTTCTTCTAAACGTTCGACAAAGAAACGTTGGGTCGGATGAATATATTCTTTGGCTTCTTTCAAAGAAAACCAGCGAATCTCGTTCATCTCGGGAAATTCTTTGGTTTGGTTTGAGTTTTTCGGCCATTCCAATGAGAATGTATTGCTCTTAAAACAAGACAAATCTCCATCGTAATAAGCATAGAACATAATAACTAGTTTGTTCCTACTCACCTTTTTGGAAGCAAGATAGAAGATATCAGAAGAAACTTTTAAATTTGTTTCCTCTTCCACTTCTCGTTTTGCTGCAGCAAGTACACTTTCATTCTCTTCAACAATTCCTTTCGTAAGCGACCAAGCCCCTTTGTCTTGATTTTGCCAATAGGGTCCTCCAAAATGTGCTAACAGAACAAAATACTCATCCTTTTCTTTTTTATATAAAAGAACCCCGGCACTTCGCTTCATTTATTGCTCGTCCTCGTACACTTCTTTGGCCATTCGAAAGACAGCCCAAGCATTCGGCCATCCGGCATAGAAAGCAGCGTGAGTTACGATTTCTGCCATTTCTTCTTTGGAAATACCGTTCTTTTTCGCATTGATTAAATGACTTTTCAAGCTGTCATCTAAAATTCCCTTGCTCATAAGAGCTACAACGGTTATTAAAGAGCGATCCCTTAAAGATAATTTATCTTCTCTTGACCAAACTTCTCCAAATAATACATCATCATTTAATTGGGCAAATTTAGGAGCGAATTCTCCTAATTGATCACGTCCTGCTGTTTGTTTTTGCATCGTTCATTCCTCCTTTTTATGATACTGCTTACTTATATTTTACAACTTTTTATAAAATTTGAAAAGATAGAAAGAGCCGTTCTGTCAAGCCTCATTCAATTCTTTGTCTAGCCACTGATCTACGGTCGAGATCCAATCACCTTGAGCTCCAAATCCATGAGGATAACGATTTAGGACTGTTGAGGTGACTTCTTTTCCTATAAAAGTTTTTAACATTCCACTTACGGTATACCAATATACAGGAGAACCCACTACCAAAGTATCTGCTTGGGCAATTCGGTCAAAAACCTCTTTTATTTGATCTTCCTCTCCTACCTGAGCATATTGACTAATTTTGTAATCGGCCATTTGTAGAACTTCGTGGCAGTGATTTTTTAGTAATTCTTCTCCGATTCGATAAGTATTTCCTTCTTTATTTGGACTACTGTTTATCAATAAAATTTTACGCATTGTATCCTTCCTTTCTTTCTCATCATATGCCCGAGACTAACTCCCGTGTCAAGAGAAAAAAAAGAACTTTTTCTATTTTTTTATTTGCTCTTCTTTTTTAATAAACATTAATAATAATGACAGACATTATCTTCTAAGGAACACTTTACTCTTTCCCCGTTTTCTAAAGTATTATCAAGTTTAAAAGAGGATAAATAAATGTAGTTTTCATCCACCTTATCAATTAGTAGATGTAGCTGACTAATGTTTGGGGCATTTTTATAGTCTAATTTTCGAACACTTTTTTCTACCGCCATATCATCTAGTTTGTACTCCTCTATATCCCCTTCTTTTCCGATACAGTGGATATATATAACATTGTCTTTTACATATATATTATTCCCATCGTCCGTAACATCGCATTTCTTAATATCTTTTAAAATATAGTAGTTATCTTCTTTATCTAATAGAATACGAAGATGACTCCAAGAGCTTGTATCATCATAATATTTAGATATTACATACTTTTGTTTTTCGTATTCTAATCTCTTTACTATTTTCTCTTCTGAAGAGAGCGTATGTTTTTCTAATTGAGACAATTTTTCCCTTTCGACTTTGTTATCAATAAAAGCATATACTCCAATAAACAAAGCGGCCAAAATTAGCGGAACCAAAACGATTAAAGAGACTTTCTTCATTCTATCATTTCCTTTCTAGAATATAATAAATCATTGATAAAAATGGTATTAATAACTACAAGTGTAGCCATCTTTTTCATAAAACTTTTTTAATTCTGAAAATAATATATTCCCTTTTTCATCTTTGCAATTATCATAATATCCCGAATTAACCATACTTTTTTTAGAGCGCCACTCAATGGTATCATCTATTATTTTAAGATCATAAACTTCCTTATTATCTTTTAACATATCATAATATACATCAATTACTTCATGTCTTTCATTATCCTTTATTTTGGCATACCTTTCTTCTCTTTTTACAATATTACCAGAACCGATAAACTTATATTCATTGTAACAGTTTCCGAAAGAACAATCATTAGGTTTGATACAAGTTAATGTTTTTTGATTAGTAAAAAATATTATTAAAACACAAACTATCACAACTAGAAGGAACAAGCCAGCGATTAATATGATTTTTTTCTTATTCTTCACAGGTTCCATCTCCCATTCAATACTTCTCTTTTTCTTTATTATATCATCTTATCACAATCGAACAAATAATTTTTCCACCTAAATTGTTAAAAAGATGTGCTAAGTAAGAAACTGTAAAATTTTAGTCGAGAAACAATTTAATATTCGTTATACGTGATACAATAAAGAAAAAAGGAAGGAAAATTGAATATGAGAAAATACTTTGAATGGATAATTCCAATACTAGTTATTATCATCCTAATTTTAGGAGGCATGATACTTTTTAATGATGTAGAAGGAGAATATCTTTTTACCGGTCGTTTGGCTAATCAAGAAAATAGTATTGATGTAGACGTTATTGTAATGTGAAATAAAGATGGTGGCTTATT
>CALVKE010000080.1 GCA_944332535.1 uncultured Bacilli bacterium | reverse complement strand
ATAGATGACAATAGTTTGTCATGTTCAATACCTCCTTTAATGACAAACAAATTGCTTAAGAAGATATTATATACATTTTTAAAACTAACTGCACATTAATTGTGCACTTTCAAAAAAAATCAACCATACAAGATTTTTCCAAAAAATCAAGTTTTTTTTCTTTACTATTTTAGAAAATCTATATATAATAGAAAATGGTGTTTGAGATGGAAAAAGTAAAAAATGTTGCAATAAAAATTGGAAAAAATTATACTGTATTATTTACTGTTTATTTATTTGCTATTGAAATTTTATTTAAGATTCTTACGGGAACTTTTGAATGGAACTATTCGCTTCTTCGAATTTTTATTAGTTCTTGTATTATTTCTGGATGTTTGAATTTGTTAGTGGAATTCATTAAAAATGACAAAGTGAAGAAGGCCGTCTTGATATTTTTCAGCTTATTGGTTGGAATTTACGCTTTGGCACAACTTGGTTTTAATAATTTTTTAGGAAATTATGCCTCTCTTAATACTTCTAGTCAGTTAGGAAAAGTAACTAGCTATATTATGGATTATCTTCATAGTTTTAAAAATACTTACTATTTGATTTTACTTCCTACTATCGCTATTATTCTTTATGTTATTTTTGTAAAAAGAGAAAAGAGTAGTTACCGTGTTCGTACCAAACTTCTTATCTTAGTGTTACTTTGCACTTGTTATGTTCCAACTCTAACTTTGGAGTTTATGCAAAATAAGTTCCAATATGTAAAGAATACGACACTATTTCAAAATCCAGCGCTTCCAAACGTTGCGGTCAATCAATTTGGAATTAGTGTTTTCGGTTTGTTGGATGTGAAAAGTAAATTGTTAGGACAGTCGAATGATTTATCTGAAAACGCAGAGGAAGTTGATAGTCAAAAGGAAATAGACGACGAAAAGATGAAAGAAGTTATTGCGAATGAAACAGACGAGACCATGAATTCGCTAAATCGCTATTTCTATTCGAGAGATGTAGCGGATACGAATGAATATACCGGAATGTTCGAAGGAAAAAATTTAATCTTGATCATGTTAGAATCTACTAATAATATTATGATTAACGAAGAGTATTTCCCAACATTGTACAAGCTATATAACGAAGGTATTGCTTTTACGAATCATTATTCTCCAAGAAATAATTGTTCTACGGGAAATAATGAATTTAGTGCTTTAACTAGTCTTTATACGATTAATAATGTTTGTAGTGCGAATGTTTATAAAAACAATACTTATTTTACTAGTTTGTTCCATTTGTTTGAAAATGCTGGATATCAAACTTCTTCTTATCATAATTATACAGAGCATTACTATTATCGTAGCACGATTCATAAAAACTTAGGTACGACCTATTATGGAGTAGAAGAGCTTGGTATTCCTTATTCCAATGCTTATAAGGAATGGCCTAGTGATGTGGCGTTAGTTGAAGAGTCTTACAAACGTTTTGCAACCGATGAACCATTCATGGCTTTTCTAACAACAGTTACCACTCACCAACCATACGGAGTAAGTTCTACTTATGGAGATAAATACTTGAGTCGTTTTAAGGATTTGGATGTATCTATGTCTGTAAAACGTTATTTATCGAAGATGACAGAATTGGATCTTGCGTTAGAGCGTTTATTAGAATTGCTAGAAGAAGATGGAAAATTGGAAGATACTGTTATTGTTATGTTTGGAGATCATTATCCTTATGGAATCAAAACAGAAGAATTACAAAAGATGTTTGACTATGATCTAGAAGTAAATAAAGAGATTGAGAGAACACCATTTGTTATTTATAATAGCGAAATTAGTGCTGAAAAAAGAGATTCTTATACTACTTATATTAATATTTTACCAACTATTGCTAATTTGTTTAATTTAGAGTATGATTCCCGTCTTTATATGGGAGAAGATTTATTCTCTGATAGCTACTCAAATATTGCTGTCTTTGCCGATGGATCTTGGCAGAGTCCTTATGCATATTATGATGCGGAAAAGTCTGAATTGAGCTATATTAGTGATGAGTATACTTATAGCGATGAAGAGATTATGGATATTAATCGAGAAATTAATCAAAAGATTAGTATGTCTAATCTTGCCATTGTTCAAAATTATTTCCATTATTTGGATCAAAAATTAAATGAAAAAGAGGTAGAACCAGTGGATCCGGACGATCGTGAGGATACACCGACTTCTTCTGAATAAATATTTTATTCTCCCTATTTTAGGGAGAATTTTTTTTGGAAATGTGAGAGGGGGAGTGGAATGATTCGGAATTGGAAAGGGATAGTTGGAATCCTTATTTTGGTTTTTATTAGCATAATTGTAGTCGCAGGAAGGGAAAAAGAGGATTTTCTCCCCTTTTTTCCTTCTTTCTTTCAGCAATTCTCTTGGAAAGAAACAGCACTTTTTTCGGCCAAACAAAATGCGAATATATTGGGTATTTTGCGAATTCCAGGAACAACAATAGAAGAGTTTGTGGTACAGGCGGAAGATAATGAATATTATTTGACCCATGATTTTCGTGGTAACAAAGATCCTAAAGGTGCTTTGTTTTTGGACGCTCGTGCAACTCTTGCTAGTCAAAAAAAGATTATTTTTGGTCATAGTTCGACTTCTTTAGAGGTTCCTTTTCGTATTTTAGAACGTTATCATGATTTTTCTTATTGGAAAACGCATTCGAAAATTGAATGGCTAACGGAAAAGTCAAAAGAAATATATCAAATTTTTTCGGTTTTTGTTACAAAGGATGACTCTTCCTATATGAAAATGTTTTTTCAAGAGGAAAAAGATTGGTATCAGCATCTTCTCTGGTTAAAAGAATGTTCTCTTTATGATACGGGAGTTTCTGTTGCTTTAAAAGACGTGATTCTTCTTTTACAAACGTGCGATCATAGTGATAGCTCTCGTTCTTCTTATTTAGTAATTGCCGCTAAAAGAATAGATGCTGTTCCTTTCTAAAAAAATTGGGGGGTAGTCGACAAAAAGCGAGCTATTTCTTTTCTTTTTCTCTCTATAATAATAGATAAAGAAAGAGGTATTACAAGAAAGGAGGGAATATGGAAAAGAAAAAAGGATTGTTGTCTTTGGTTGCGGCTTGTTTTTCCCCTTACTCTTCGTATGTAGAGCAAGACGAAGTGACGGAAAATAGTTCGTCCGCATTTTTAGGAGAAGGTACTTGGGAAGGAGAAGCTTTTCAAACACTTACTTGTTCAGACGAAGAGATGGATACTACCTCGGATGAAGATTGTTACCGAATCAAAGTAAATATTCAAACAATGGAAGAGTCTCCTTTATCGAACGAACAAACGGTAGACATGACTTTTTCTTGTGAGACGGAAGTGGATACGTATCTTTCTTCTTTACGAAATCAAGGGTATGCATTAGAAGTATCTTCCTCTGTTCAAAAAAAAGAAAAAGAAGTAGATTTGGAAGTTGTCTACGAAACGCAAGAAGAAGCCGAAGAAGCCTTACGCTTGTTCCTAGAAAATTATCACGGTTCTGGAATTATTACAGCATTACGTAATTCCCAAGAGGATGTGGTAGAAAAGCAAATAGGAACCCAAGCGTTTTCTTCGTTTACGGAAGCTTTTCAAGTCGCGTCCTCTCAGGAAGAAGATACCGATTATCACTGTGTAACAACTAAAATTCGTTCTCAAAATCGTACCCTTCCAATCGAAGAAATGTATGGTCAGCCTTTTTTGTCTAGAGGAGAAGCAGAGCGATTTTTGGATGTGTTAAGAAATAAGGGATATCATACTAAAAAATGTTATTGTTCGCTTTTTCATCCATTAGAAGATCCTTATTCTAACTTGTACCGATTATCCGGGACGCTAATTAAAAAAGAATATTATATCGATATGACGGAAACGATTAAAAAATATTATTATGCTCTTAAAGCGCATGGAACCATTGTAGAACACCCCTCTTTTGCCTGTTTTCCGGTGGAGGAAGGAATAAAGAGGCGGAAAAGACTAAGAAATAAGCATCCGCCATTTCTTCCAAACCAGCAGAATGATGAGGAAAATCCTATTCGGTTTTGGGGCGACGATCAAGAGAGGGATGACTTATTTCCGGAAGAGTCCTTTCCTTTTCCTGAAATTTTAGGACAATCTGGTTCTGCTATTTATCTTGTCTCCCATAAGAAAAACTATGAAGAACAAAAATGTCTTGTGGAATGCTAAAAACTATCCTTTTAGAAAAAACCTCGCAAGGAAAAGAAGAAATTGTGAATATTTAGATTATGAGAAGAAGACATTCTTCTTTTTCTTTTTCTACTCTTGTTAAATAGAGTGAAAGAGAGAAATTTCTGTTGAAAAAATCCTCGTTATTCTGGTATAATGATATTGATGGAGGGAATTATGTTAAAAGTAGCCGAAGTAACGAAATATTATGGAGATTTCCTGGCAGTTGACAATTTATCCTTCGAAGTCAAAGAAGGAGAAATATTTGGTTTATTAGGTGCCAACGGGGCAGGAAAGACCACAACATTTCGAATGATTATGTCACTATTAGAACCCGATCATGGGGAAATCACCTTAGACGGAAAGAAAATTGATTATGATACGATGGAAAAAGTTGGCTTTTTAACCGAAGAGCGCAGTCTTTTAACAAAGATGACAGTAGAAGAACAAATTCTATATTACGGTCGTTTAAAAGGAATGGCGGAAGATGTTATTTTAAAACGATTAGACGAACTGTTGGAACGCTTTGGAATCTGGAGTTATAAAAAGCGTAAAATTAAAGAATTGTCCAAAGGTAATCAACAAAAGATTCAGTTCATTTCTGCTATTATCAACGAGCCAAAACTACTCATTTTAGATGAACCGTTTACTGGTTTAGACCCTATCAATGTAAAAAAATTCAAAGAAGAGATTTTTCGATTAAAAGAGAAGGGTTGTATGATTATTTTCTCATCTCATCAGATGGAACACATCGAACAATTTTGTGAAAAATTAGTTCTTTTGGTAAAAGGAAAAGTTGTCTTATCTGGCTATTTGAAAGATATTAAAAAAGAGTATCAAAAAATGAATATTTTTATTCAGGGAGGCGTTTCTAAGGAAGAGTTAGAAAAAGTTCCTGGCGTGTTGAAAGTAGTTCAGGTAGCAGACGAAAAACAAGTGAAGATTCAGGATGAGAGTGTAATTGGAGATGTTTTTAAAGTGGTAAAGAAATATGATACTCGTAAATTTGTGGTGGAAGAAGCTAGCCTTAACGAAATATTTATTGAGAAAGTAGGAGAGGTATTATGAGTAGCAAATTTTGGTACTTGACCGGAGAAAGTTTTAAGAAAAAAGTTCGTAGCAAATGGTTTCTGATTGCCAATATTGTATTGTTTGTCGCTCTTTTAGCAGTAGTAAATATCGACCGTATTATTTCTTATTTTGGTGGAGACTTCAGTAGTCAAAAAGAAGTTATGGTTTTGGATCAGACAGGGTATGCTTATGAGACTTTTCGGTCGAATTTAGACAATATTCAATCTTTACTAGATATTGATTATGATATGAATATTACTAAGCGGGAAGAGAATGTAGATGCCCTAAAAGAAGAAATCAGTGGAACAGATACTATTTTAATTGTCCTTTCTTCTTCTGATACGGCCTATTTGAAAGCGAGTGTTATTAGTGATTCTTATATTGATACTTCTTTTTATCAATATTTATATCAGGCACTTAGTACAACCAAGATGGATATTGCCTTATCTATTTCAAATATCGATTTAGAGGAATATCAAAAGGTTACCTCTGATATGGAAGTGGAGCGAATTTTATTAAATGAAGCGCAAACGAGCGAAGAAGAGCTGATGAATACGGTGATGGGAGTAGTATTTCCAACCGTCATTTTACCATTTTTCATTCTTGTTATTTTCTTGGTACAAATGATTGGTAGTGAAATTAACGAAGAGAAAGCATCGCGCAGTATGGAAATTATTATTTCAAATGTTAGTCCGAAAGTTCATTTCTTTTCTAAATTGGTCTCTAGTAATGCGTTTGTATTGTTACAAGCATTCTTGTTGATAGTGTATGGAGCAATTGCTTTATTCCTTCGTTCTATTACAGGAGGAAGTTCTCTTACCGGTGTAGTAGGGGAATCAATGGGAAGTATTTTTACGACTTTGTCCGATGCTGGTATCCTCTCTCGCCTTGGTATTATTATTCCTCTTACCCTTATCTTACTTGTTTTATCTTTCTTAGCTTATTCTTTAGTTGCCGGAGTATTAGCAAGTATGACGGTTAGTATGGAGGATTTCCAACAAATTCAAACGCCGATTATTTTAATCTGTTTACTTAGTTATTATCTAGCTATTATGTCTGGTATGTTCCAAGGAAGTATTGTTATTCGAGTGTTATCCTATGTTCCTTTCTTATCTTGTTTGTTATCTCCAGCTTTGTTAATTACCAATCAAATCACTATTTTGGATACGGTAATATCCATTGTTATTCTTGCTATTTTCAATTGGGCATTCCTAAAATATGGTTTAAAAATTTACAAAGTAGGAATCTTAAATTATTCAACGGATAAGATGTGGCACAAAATATTTCGTGCTGCGAAAAAGAAAGGATCGTTATAAAAATTATAAGATGTTGAAGTATTTTCAATGTCTTTTTCTTTTCAAAGGAGCAAGTTTTTGCTATAATAAAGGACGGGTGTGATACGATGAATGAAGAGATAAAAAAACATATTAAAAATAAATTAAGTCTAGTTCCCAATCAACCGGGAAGTTATCAGATGAAGAATAAAGATGGTATCATCATCTACGTTGGAAAAGCGAAGAATTTAAAAAATCGATTAAAGAGTTACTTTACGGGAACAGTTAGTGGTAAGACGGAAATGTTGGTACACGATATCGTAGACTTTGATTATATTGTTACTTCTTCTGAGTTGGAAAGTCTTATTCTAGAAATTACTTTGATAAAGAAATATAATCCGAAATATAATATTTTGTTAAAGGATGATAAGAGTTATCCGTACATTGAATTAACGTCTGAAAAGTATCCCCGTCTTAAAATTGTTCGTAATGTTAAAAGGAAAAAGAATAAATCTCGTTTGTTTGGACCGTATCCTAATGTAACAGCGGCTCGTAAAACAGTGAATATGTTGAATCGATTGTATCCTCTTCGAAAATGTGAAACATTAAAGAAAGAAGTTTGTCTTTACTATCATTTGGGGGAATGCTTAGGGTATTGCCAAAAGGAAGTAGATATAGAAGAGCAAAAAAAGATGGTTGGAGAAATTACTTCTTTCTTGAAGGGAAATCATGAGATTGTAACGAAAAAGTTGAAAGAAGATATGAAGCGGGCTAGCGAAGCATTAAATTTTGAGAAAGCACAAGAATTAAAAGAGATGTTACAAGACGTCGAAATTACGTTGAAAAAACAAAAGATCGATTTAAATAAGAATTATCAGTTTGACTTATTTAATTATTATCAGGAAGAAAATTATTTATCCGTTCAAGTTTTTTTCATTCGCGACGGTCTTTTGTTTGGAAAACATAGTGAGATATTAACTTCGATGGAAGATGCGAACGAGGAGATGTTGGAGTACATTATTCACTTTTATGAAAAGTCCGGAATGTTACCAAAAGAAATTGTTGTGCCAAAAGAGATGGATCTTGCTTTGCTTTCGGATTATTTGCAAGTAAAGGTGACAACTTATCAAAAGGGAAGTATCAAAAAATTATTGGATTTGGCACGAGAGAATGCTCAAATTAGTCTTCAAGAGAAAAAGGAAAACTTGAATCGTAGTGAAGAAGCAAGAAAAAATGCTCTTCAAGAATTGAAAGAATTATTGCATTTAGAGAATCTTTCTCGCATGGAGGCATTTGATAACTCTCATTTGTTTGGAACGTTTTATGTAGGAGCAATGGTCGTATTCGATGACTTTTTACCAAATAAAAACGAGTATAGAAAATTTCGTATTTCTACTGAAGTGAAAGATGATTTAGCGGCTATGAAAGAAGTGCTTTATCGAAGATATTTTCGAGTGTTGATGGACAATTTGAAGCGACCAGATTTAATTATAATCGATGGAGGAGAATTGCAAGTACAAGCAGCTAAGGAAATATTAGATAGTTTGCATCTTCCCATTGCCGTTGTCGGACTTAAAAAAGACGATCATCATCGAACTAGTATTTTAGTCAATGATTCTCTGGAAGAGGTTCCGATTCAAAAAGATTCTAATTTATTTTTATTTCTTTCCAGAATGCAAGAAGAGGTTCATCGCTTTGCCATTTCTTATCATCGGGATATTAAAAGTAAAGGAAGTCTTTCTTCGGTTCTTGATTTAGTAGAGGGAATTGGTCC
>CALVKE010000079.1 GCA_944332535.1 uncultured Bacilli bacterium | reverse complement strand
ATGATTCCTTAGAAAATATTTTAGAAAAATATTTAGGACATATGGTTACGCTTATTCCTTGTGCTGGAGGAGACAAGGTATCGGCAGAAAGAGAGCAATGGAACGATGGATCGAATACATTATGTATCGCACCAGGAGTAGTAATTGTTTATGACCGAAATAATTTAACGAATCGTGTATTAAGAGAATACGGATTAAAAGTAATCGAGATTAAAGGAGCCGAGTTATCAAGAGGACGTGGAGGTCCTAGATGTATGAGTATGCCATTAGTCAGAGAGGAGATTAAGAGATGATCGATTTAAGAGGGCGTGATTTTTTAAAGTTATTGGATTATACTCCTGAAGAGATTCGTCACTTAATTGGCGTTGCTAAGTCGTTTAAGGAAAAGAAAAAAAATCGGGAACCACATGCTTATTTAAAAGGAAAAAATATCGCTTTGATTTTTGAAAAGGATTCTACCAGAACTCGTTGTGCTTTTGAGGTGAGTGCCTTTGATTTGGGTATGGGAGTAACCTACCTGGGCCCAACCGGATCGCAACTTGGAAAAAAAGAAAGTATTGCCGATACGGCCCAAGTATTATCGAGAATGTATGATGGAATCGAATACCGTGGATTCGGACAAGATATCGTGGAAGAGCTTGCCAAAGAATCCAGTGTTCCGGTATGGAATGGTTTAACCAATGAATTTCATCCGACACAAATGTTAGCCGATATGATGACGATCGATGAGCATTTTGGTCATGTTGCCGGATTAAATCTCGTATTTTTAGGAGATGCTAGAAATAATATTGGAAATTCTCTTATGGTTGTTTGTTCTAAATTAGGAGTAAATTTTACTTGTTGTGCTCCAAAAGAATTGTTCCCAAGTCCAGAACTTGTTGCTACTTGTCAAGAGTTTGCTAAAGAAAGTGGAGCAGTCATTAAGTTGACAGAAGACCCGGAAGAAGGCGTAAAAAATGCCGATGTATTATATACCGATGTTTGGGTATCCATGGGAGAACCAGACGAAATTTGGGAACAAAGAATTGCTTTATTAAAGAATTACCAAGTCAATCAAGAAATGATGTCACGTGCCAATCCTAATGCTATTTTTCTTCATTGCTTACCATCTTTTCATAATACCAAAACAAAAATTGGCAAAGAAATTGCAGGTAAATTTGGTTTAGAAGAGATGGAAGTAACGGATCAAGTATTCACTTCTTCCAAGTCCAAAGTAATGGATCAAGCAGAAAATCGTTTGCACACCATTAAAGCAGTAATTTACGAGACGTTAAAATGAGAAAGAGAATTGTCATTGCTCTTGGAGGAAATGCCTTAGGGGATACTCCAGAAGAGCAATTAGAGTTAGTAAAATCAACTGCTAAAAGTTTAGTAGATCTAGTAGAAGAAGGAAATAGAATTATTGTAACCCATGGAAATGGCCCTCAAGTGGGAATGATTAATCTAGCGATGGAATATTCCCATAACGAGATCGCATCTCCTGAGATGCCGTTTGCCGAGTGTGGGGCAATGAGTCAAGGATACATTGGATATCATTTACAACAAGCAATTCAAAAAGAGGTAATTCGCCGTGGAATGAGAAGAAATTGTCTAACGGTCATTACCCAAGTAGAAGTAGATAAAAACGATAAAGCGTTTCAAAATCCCACGAAGCCAATTGGCTCTTTCTATTCCAAGGAAGAAGCTTGTCAATTAGCAAAAGAGAAGGGATATATCATGAAGGAAGATGCTGGTAGAGGATACCGTCGAGTGGTAGCATCTCCTGCTCCAAAGAAAATTTTGGAGTTAAAAACCATTCGTGATTTGATGAACCGAGGGAACATCGTCATAGCCTGTGGTGGCGGTGGGATCCCGGTTATAAATACTCGCAAAGGATATCAAGGAGTGGATGCCGTCATTGACAAAGACAAAACTTCAGCCTGTCTTGCTTCGAATTTGAAAGCCGATGTTCTGCTAATTTTAACAGCAGTAGATCGAGTTTCCATTAACTATCAAGAAGAAGACGAAGAAAAATTGAAGACGATGACTATCAAAGAAGCAAAAGAATACATCGAAAGCGGAGAATTTGCACCTGGTAGTATGCTTCCTAAGATTGAAGCGTGCATTGATTTTGTAAGTCGTGGTCGTGGAATTGCTATTATTACTTCTTTATCCAAAGCGAAAAAAGCTCTACAAGGAAAAGCAGGTACAAGGATTATAAAAGGAGGGAAGTAATTGTGGCAAAGAAAAAGAAATTCAAATTTGCCTTAACATCATTTAGTATTATCTTGATTTTAATATTTATCCTTGGAATCATCTCTCACTTACTTCCAGAAGCACAGTTTGTGGGAGGAGAAATCGTAGATGGAAGTGGAGTAGTAGGAGCTACTTTATCTGATATCTTACTTTCACCGATTCTAGGGTTTGAAAATGCTGTCGATGTGGGAATCTTCATTTTGATTCTCGGAGGATTTTTGGCAGTAGTCAATTCAACTGGAGCACTAGAAACAGGGGTAAAAGTTTTGGTGAAAAAATTGAAAGGAAATGAACTAATCCTTATTCCAATTTTGATGTTCATTTTCTCTGTTGGTGGTACCACCTATGGAATGCTAGAAGAAACGGTTGGATTCTATGCACTTCTTGCAACGACGATGGTTGCCGCTAAAATGGATACCATTGTTGCTAGTGCTATCGTGCTACTAGGAGCAGGAAGTGGAGTACTAGGGTCTACCATTAACCCATTTGCGGTTGGTGCAGCAGTTTCCGCTTTACCAGAAGGAACGGTAGTAAATCAAGGCTTAATCATTGGACTAGGTGTTATTCTTTGGTTAAGTACTTTAATCATTTCTTGTTTCTTCGTAATGCTCTATGCAAAAAAAGTAAAAGAAGACAAAGGTTCTACGTTCTTGACTTTGAGAGAACAACGGAATATGGAAAAGAAATATGGAAAAGAATTAAAGGGTGAGGAAAAAGAAGTAACTTTAAGTGGAAAGCAAAAAATTACTTTAATCCTATTTGCTTTAACTTTTGTCATTATGATTATTGGATTCATTCCTTGGGAAGAATTCGGAATCACCTTCTTTACTGGCTTTACTGGATGGTTGACTGGTTCTAGTCTAGGAGAATGGTGGTTCTATGAGGCAGCATTATGGTTCTTAATCATGGCTATTCTCATCGGAATCATAAATGGTATGAAAGAAAAACAATTAGTAGATACGTTTGTAGATGGTGCAGACGATATGATTGGGGTTATTTTGATTATTGCGATAGCAAGAGGGGCTAGTGTGTTAATGACCACCACACATCTAGATAATTATATTATCTATAATGCATCAAACTTCTTAAAAGGAGTACCAGCGATCGTATTTACGCCATTAAATTATATATTACATGCTGTATTATCAGTATTAGTACCATCTAGTTCTGGACTTGCTACATTATCCACTCCAATTATGGGACCACTTGCAAGTAGTCTAGGATATAGTGTAGAGGCAACAGTAATGACGATGGTTGCAGCCAACGGATTAGTCAACTTAATTACACCAACTTGTGGAGCAATCATGGGTGGTTTGGCTATTGCTAAAGTAGAATATTCTACTTGGGTAAAATGGGCTTGGAAAGTCGTTTTACTAATTGCATTACTAAATATCTTAGTATTAACACTTGCAACGATGATGCTATAAAAAAACTTGTAGAGGAAAGCCAGCAAATGACTTTGAGACTATTAACAAGCTTCTTGTTAATAGTCTTTTTCTTTTTCTAAGAAGAAAAACAATTGCTTGTCTCTTGCCAAATAAGGAAAAAACGCTTATAATGAGGGTATAAAATAGAAGGGAAGTAAGAAGATGTACGATAAATTAAAAAGAGTCGGGGGGGGGGCAAAACTAACCCAACCTTCTAAGACGAAAGAAAGGAAGAGAAAAATGAGCCAAAAAAGAAAAATAGGTGGTCGTCTTCATCCAATACTTTTTGTAGCACTGATCGCATTAGTAGGCGTGTTAATGGCGGGCTACTCTTACTCGTATTTCGTAAATAGAGAAGAAGTCAAATCGTTTCAGATTATCGTAGGAGGTTTAACCTATGAATTGTCGAGTACGCAGTTTACAGATAATCCGCAAGTAACGGTTTTACCTAATCAAACGCTTGTTTTTTCCATCAACATGAAAAGTTTGAATGAAATTGCATCAAGATATGAGCTTTATTATCAGATTACAACAAGTTTAACAGCAGAAGAAGAGAGTAAGGTAGAAGTTGCTTACTCTTCGGTATCGGAAAAAGTGGCAAAGGGAACGATGGAGAAAGAGGACGAAAAAGAAGTTTATATTGCCATTCGAAACGAGACTGGAAAAGAAATTAAAGTGTTGTTTGGAATGGATGGAGGGCTTGTCCCAAATGAATTAGTGCTAGCAAGCGATAAGCATAGTATCACAGGAGAAATTGCCTACGTCCAAGATTATACGGCCAGTAGTAATTATTATGAATGGATTGTTCCGAAAAGCGCTAGTTATACCATAGAACTATGGGGTGCAGCAGGAGATATTAATGGTCCAAGTGTTTATCCCGAGACCGTTGGAAAAGGTGGATACACCAAAGGAACGATTTATTTAGAAAAGGGAACTCCTCTTTATTTCTATGTAGGGTTTGAAGGCTGGACCTTTAATGGAGGTGGAGCTGGAGAAAGTACTGGTGGAGGAGCAACAGATGTTCGTTTAACAAAAGGAACATGGAGTGACTTTAACAGTTTAAAATCTCGAATTATGGTTGCCGCAGGAGGCGGTGGAGGAGTCTATAAAAATCCTTCTTGGAGCACTAGTAATTATGAAGGAAATTCACCAGGAGATGCAGGAGGACTTGTTGGATACGATGCAAACTATAATCCTCCTTATGGAAACGGAAATAGTCTTGCTGGATATGGATATAGTGGTTACGGTGCAACCCAAACAGCTGGAGGTGCGCCCGGAAAGCAGGGAGCAGATACTATTACCACGACGATGACTGGGCAATTTGGAAGAGGGGGTTATCTACTTATTAATAATGGAGGCCGATCAAGTGGTGGAGGAAGTGGATACTACGGTGGAGGGCATGGAACTCATCCAGGAGGAAGCTGGCCAGGAGCTGGAGGAGGGTCTTCCTTTATTTCAGGACATAAAGGATGCAATGCGATTTCAGCTTCTTCCACTGCTACGAATATTGTTCACACCAATCAACCAAATCACTATAGTGGATATGTATTTACAAATACTGTTATGATCGATGGAAGAGGGTATGAATGGACTGATAGCAAACAAGGGTATGTAGGAATACCAGATGCCACCTCTTCTAATTTAATGGCCGGAAATCCAAGCAATGGATGGGCTAGAGTTACTCATCAAAGTTTAATTGTTGATCAACCATCTTCTACCAATCCGTCTTCTCCAACAGCAAGTAGTACGGCTAGTTATACGGTAAGTGGAAGTATAGGAGAAGGTAGCGAAATAACAAGTGTAACAGTTAATGGTCACGAAGCAACGCTTACAGGAAATGATTGGAGTTATGATTTAACATTAAACGCCAATGTCACGACGACAGTAACAATTATTGCAACGGATAATCTAGGAAATACCATCACAGTGACTAGATACGTGATTTATGATACTGGTGCACCAAATTTAACAGTCACAGCACCAACGTCGACGAATAGTTCAAGCCCGACTTATACAACTTCTGCTAGCTATGCCATAAAAGGAACAGTAAGTGACGAAACAGGAATTAGAAGTGTAACCGTCAATGGTAACGCAGCAACGTTATCAGGAAATAATTGGAGTTATAATTTAGGAATAACTGCTAATAAGACGACAACTGTCACAATTGTTGCAACAGATCGCGCTGGAAAGACGACAACACAAACAAGATATTTATTTTATGATAGTGCAGCGCCAAGTTTAAGTGTCACGGCTCCAAATACTACGTTAACATCGGCAACAGCAACTTATGCAGTAGCTGGAACAACAACGGATGCCTCAGGAATTCAAAACGTTACCGTAAACGGAGTGAATGCAAGTCTTTCTGGATCTGGTTTTTCAAGAACAATCTCTCTGGCCAGTGGAGCAAATACCGTTACAGTTATTGCGAAAGACCGTGCTGGAAGAACAACAACTATCACGCGAACAATTTATTATTGGAATGTAAACAATGCCAATGATATGACGACTTTTGCCGGAAATGCTACCTATATTAATAGTGGATTAGCAAATAGCACTTTCCGTAGTAATCTTTGGGCAAGTACGACGGCTTGTAGCAAACTTGCTGCTAGTACTACAGCGATTAATATAATAAAGACAAATGCTACTTGTAAAGCGGAATTAACCAATCGAATTAACGCTTCCTTCAATGATACGATTAATTTATTAAACTATAAAGTTGGAGCAAAAGCGTACCTTTATAAAGACGGGAACCAATGTTACAATATTACTGGTGGTTGGATTGTAGCAACACGAACCATTGATTGTACAGGAGGACATAAGTGTGGTGACAATGGTGCAGGAAGCTATAACGCTTCTAACCTATCAGTTATTTTACCGGGTATGGCGAATCGATGGACGAGTTATCATTTTAGAACAGCGAATGTTGTTTCGGTTGCTAATCATAGTAAAATAGTGGCAAATGCTTCTATGCCTGTATTTAGTGGAGATGCTGGATTAACTTTTGGTGTTGCAAGTCTTTGGAGTGAAAGACCAGCAAATGGGGTAACCACAACATATCGAACGCTCACCTCTTCTCCTACTTTGTTGTATCTAGGCACCAATGCATCACAATATTATGCAACATTCGGTGGGTTTGCTGGAGGAAGCGGAGAGTCACTAACCGCATACTTATATCAAATGTGGATTGAGTAAAATAAAAAACAAAAAAAGAACTTATTACGTCCTTAATTGCGAGGTTGTGGTAAGTTCTTTTTATAATACTCGTAAAGTTCTTTAAACCGGTTAAAATGCACAATTTCTCTTTGTCTTAGCCATAATAATGGCCCTAAAATATCTGCGTCATCCGTCATATCAATCAAGTTTTCATAAACGGCCCTTGCTTTTTCTTCTGCTGCCATATCTTCCATTAAATCTGCGAGTGGATCTCCTGTTGCGGCAAAGTATGCGACCGTAAATGGAACTCCATTAGCATCCGTTGGATAAAGAGCATCTCCGTGTGCAGCATAATTCGTACCAAGGCCTGCTGCAATCAACTCTTCTACTGTAGCATCTTTTGTTAATTGATAAATCATCGTTGCAATCATCTCGATATGTGCAAGTTCTTCTGTTCCTACACGATAATCCTATAATTTTATATCGAGCTTTAAAGTAAATTCATCTTCGTGTCCTCTACCTTTAACAGTTTTTAAATAAATTACTTTATTAATTACGGACTTTAGCAATTCGTTTCTGCTCTCTGGACTTAAGTCTGTAGAGTAATCGTCTAAAATTTTTTCTAAATTTGGAATAACATTTTTAATCTTTTGAACTTTTTTGTTCTTTGATTCAACAGAATATTTTTCTAATTCCGAATTTAATTGATCAATTTTTTCTTTTAACTGTTTGCTACGCTTTAAAAAAGTATCGTTGTCATAAATTTCTTGCTCAAGCAAGTCATATGCTTTATTTAATTGCTGATTTGTTTTTTCTATTTCTTTTTCAATTATTTCTTTATTATCATTATTTAAATTGGTCTCATTTTGTTCATCTTTGTAGTCAATTATTATTTGCTTGAATTCTTTTAAATAAGCTCGTAGCCCGTCTAAAATAGCATTTTCGACTAAATATAAATGCGAACTACAATTTTTACAATGTGGTAAAGGACACATCAAGCTGTCTGTGTGGCCAGAGCTGTAATTGCGTCGTTGCATTGTTCTTCCACAAATTCCGCAAACGACTAATCCAGCAAGAGGATTTTGCATTTTTAACTCTTTTTTGACGGACTTTCCCGTTTTAATTTTAGACTTTTCATTTGCCATCTCCCATACTTCCTTTTTAATAATCGATTCATGTAGTCCTTGCGTTAGAATAAATTCTTTATGTTTTGGCCTTGATGTATATACAACGCCGTTGATCATTCGTTTTTCTGTTTTTCGATAATTCCATTTTATCATTCCATAATAAACGGGATTTTGAATAATGTCTCGAATCGATGCCGATACCCAAACGTCTGCCTTTCGCGGCTTAGAACCAATTTTATTCAGGTGATTTGCTATATTAGATGCTCCCGTACCTTTACAAGCTGATTCGAAGATAATTTTAACAATTTTTGCTTCGTCTTCGTCAATAACCAGTTTATATCCTTTCTGCCCTTTCAATTTTTCTTTAGAATACCCATATGGACAAACAGAGCCAACAAATTTCCCTTCATTGACAGAAGATATACGTCCACGATTCAATCGTTTATTAATTGTTTTATACTCGCGTCTCGACATGAAGAGGCCAAATTCAAAATACTCTTCGTCCGCGTCGTTGTTTGGATCGTAAATTTTAGTAGGAGTGACAATTTTTGTAGAAGAGAAGGCGAAGGCTTTAGAAATTCTTGCTTGGTCCGCAGTATCTCCGCGTGCTAAACGATCCACATCTACGACTAGTATTCCATCAAATTTTCCCTGTTCCACCTCTAAAAGCATCTTTTGCACTTCTGGACGATCCTTTATAGTTTCGCCCGACACAACCTCTTCCCACCATTTCGAAATTGTGATATTCATATATTTTGCGGTATTTTTGATTATGTCTCTATGTCGTTGCAATGTGTCAACTCCACTTGTTTTTTCGAGCTCTAAATCAGCTCTTGACTTTCGCAAATAAGCTCCGTACATTATAGCACTTCCTCTCTAAAATTTTATTGAAACTCACGAAATTCTATGCTATAATGGAATAGCAAAGAGAATTCTTGTCGTGGTTGATTAAGTTTTTCTTTTTGTATTGCCTCGCTTGCCAGAGCGGGGTTTTTTATTTCGTATTTTCTATGTGTTGGTCAATAATTTTAATATAGATATCGTTTTTTTTACGTAATTGTTCATTTTCTTTTTTCATTTTGCTATAAACACAATATAAAAATAAAATGATAATATTAGTTACAAAATGAGCTACTGTTCCAATTATGGTATACTCGCTTTCACTATATTTATTAAAAATATTAGCTAAATCGCACACTGATATTAAAACAATAAATGAAAATAAACAATATCCAAATTGAAAAAAATTGAAACTATGCTTTTTCAAATACTCGTGCTCCTTTTATTTATTAAAATTTAACAAATAGTTGTTTAAAAACATCTAAACATTTATACTAAAACATTTTAATTTCATATTCATCATAAATTTGCTTTATCTGACCTTGATATCTTTCTACATAATCTTCTAATAAATCTAAATATGCATCAGCTTCATCCTCTGCATTCTCAATGTAAAATGCAAATAACGGATTATTGCTATCAAGATGATTTAATTCTAAATGGGCGAATTCATGAAGTAATGTTCGTTTTTTTCTTTCTTTAGAAATATTCCAATTTATAATGATGATGTTTATGTCTTTATATCTATGAATGAATCCATATATTTTTTTAGGCATTTTTTTATAAATTACACAGATGTTATTGATTTTAAGATAATCTTCTTCGGTTATTTCATTATTTAATAGTGAAAATATCACAATATCACTTCCTTACGTCATTTGTTTTATATATGTAAAGTACGGATACTGCTTGTACTTTTTTTATTCACCATCTAATTCTTTGTCTATTTCTTTGTGAACGATATCTATTATTTGCAAAATTTGTTTTTTTTCATCATCACTTAAATCTTTAGCTTTTGAAAATAGTAAACGGTCCAATTCGCTTAATGATTCATTAGAAGTATTATTAATGCAATTATTGTTCATGGGTACGTCATATCCCATTAGCCAAGTTTCAGAAACATTTAATGCATTTGCTAAAATAGATAATTTATCTTGCTTAGCATTGTAATTACCAGATAAATAATTACTAATAAGGGATTTATCAAGTTTAGTTTTCTCTGCTAATTCTGATTGTTTGAGTCCACAATTATTCATAGCTTTTTGTAATCTGTTAGCAAATGTATCTACAAGCATACGATTTACCTCCTTTCCATTATTATAAATATAAATTGAGATAAAATCAACAATTTTTGTAAGAAAATAAAAAAAAGTTGAGAAAAACTAAAAAAACTGATTGACATATAAACTGAACTATGCTAAACTTGAACCATAGTTGAGATAAACTCAACAGAGAGAAGGGAGTAAATATGAAAAAAGAAAAAACAGAATATAATTACCAGAAATTAAAAGGAAGAATAAAAGAGTTCTTTGGTACTCAAGAAGAATATGCAAAAAGCATTGGATTGTCTGCCGCATCTGTAAACTACAAGTTAAATAATAAAGTTTATTATACACAAAATGAAATTTACAATTCAATAAAAGTGTTAAAAATACCAAATAATGAAATTCAAGAATATTTTTTTACTCAAAAAGTTGAGAAAAACTAAACTTAAGAGCAATGAAATTAGGCTAGTTATAGAGAAGAGATTATTTTTTGAATCCATATATTTTTTAGACTTAAAAACTTGAATCAATACATCTAATTTGTAGCTAATTAATTGAAAACGCTATTTTTAATATTTAGCGTTATACTATGAACACGCCATGGACTAAATTTAAATTACACTTTTCTTTTAAAAAAATGCATAGAGGTATAAAAAACAATGCATTTTAAGCCACGACAAGAATTTAATCTAAAAATAAAACTAAAATATATCAGGAGATGATAACAAATGAGTTTTTTAAAGACAATAAAATCTGGCAATGCAACAGTAGAGATCTATTCAAATATCACGCAAGAAGAAAAAAAGAAGAATTTAATCGAAACGTATAGAATAATTAACAAAATTGCTATTAAAGAACAGCAAAGAGGAACGAAAACAAATGATTGGTTTTACACGCAAGAAGAATTAGAAGATATTAAAAAAAGTGAAAATTACATCTTGTTGTGATTTTCTATAAACGGACAAGCAGTTGAAAGGAGGCGGATCAAAAATGAAAAAGAAATTGAAATTAAAGTCGTGGGTTAAACAGGCAATGTTAGCAATTACAATTTTACTCATTTTGCTTATAGTAGTTATTTCATTAAATGAGCTTGACAAAGGTTTTGTTGAGAATTGCATGAGTAATGGTTACAGTGAATTCTATTGTGAAAGGAGTAAGTAATGATTCTAGAACAAAATAAAAAGGACTTGACCTCGGCAGGAAAAAGTCCCTTGTCTAAAAAGACGTCTATATTTTACATTAAATTAATAATATTGTCAAGTAGGTGGATTAAATGGCCAGAAAAAGAATGTTTGATACGGAAATAATTGGAGCTGACTCTTTTTTGGAAATGCCACCGTCTACTCAAAATTTGTATTTTCATTTAAGCATGAGAGCAGATGATGATGGTTTTGTATCAAATCCTAAACAAATAATAGATATGACTAAAGCAACACAAGATGATTTTAAAGTTTTGCTCGCAAAAAAATACATTATTCCGTTTGAAAGTGGAATTTGCGTTATAAGACATTGGAGAATCAATAATTATTTAAGATCTGACAGATATCATCCGACAATTCATATTGAAGAAAAAGAACAATTAAAGTTAGAAAAATCCGGTGCTTATTCACTTCAAGATGAACGGTATACCACTGGTATACCAAGTGGTATACCCAGTATAGATAAGTATAGTATAGATAGTAATAATATATATAAAATAGTCGAAGAAGAATTTGGTAGACCAATTTCTCCAATGGAGATGCAAGTTATCGATAGTTGGAATTTTCCTGCTGAAATGATTAAACTTGCAATTAAAGAAGCAGTGACCAGCAATAATTGCGCTATTAAATATATCGATAAGATTTTATATAACTGGGAGAAAAAAGGCATTAAATCAGTTGCAGATGCAGAAAAGAGTATCGCTGATTTTAAAAGATTGAAAGAAAGAAAAGAAAAGTATAACTTGCCAGCAAAAGAACCAGAAATAGCTGGTGCTAGTTATTACAGGAGATTAGAATGATGGAAAACGAACGTTTAAACATTGAAGAAGCATTTTTAGCATGTTTACTACTTAAACCAGAGCTGTCAGAGAAGATAATTATAGATGAAGCATACTTTTTTGATTCAAAAAATAAAAAAGCGATGCAAATTTTTAAGAAGCAATATGAGGAATTTAAAATTGTCTCGATTGCAGGAATAGAAGACAATTATAAATCATTTTTTCAAAATCAAAAAGAATTAGAAGAGTTTATAAATTATTTGTCTATTTTGATGTGTGTTGACTGTTTACCGAGTCAGTTTAACTATTATCAAGAAACTTTAATCAAACGTTACTCTAATCGAAAAATTATGGAAGAAATTTTTAAATTTCAAAAAAATCAAATTACACAAGAGGAATTACTAGAATCAATTCATAAATATGAGCAAGAAAGTATAAAAACAGATAGTATCAATTTAAATGCAAATGAAATTTATGACTTGATTAGTAAGCAAAACAAAAAAATAAATTTTAATTTTTCTAAATTATGCAAATATGCAGATATTCAAGAACACGATTTAGTAATTATTGCTGCACGTCCTGGTATTGGAAAGACAGGTTTTGCACTAAATTTGTTGGAAAATTTAAGCGAAACTTATAATTGTGTCTTGTTCAATATGGAAATGACCGAGCAGCAAGTTTATAGAAGATTAGTTGCGATCAATTCGAATGTTCCTATGTTTTTTCATGATAAGCCAGAGACAGATTATCAAAAGAAAGCTATTTTAAATGGTTGTAACAATATTTCTAAAAAGAAAATTCAAGTTATAACAAGTGGACAAACTATTCGTTCCATTCGAAGTAAAATAATAAAGGAGTCAAGTAAAGAACATACAATTTTTTTTATCGACTACGTTGGATTAATAAAAGATACGATAAAGAACAGAAGCTCTTACGAAAGAGTTACAGAAATTGTAAAGGAGTTACGTCAGATAAGTTTAGATTATGAATGCACGATTTTTTGTCTCGCTCAAATCAATCGTTCTTCCGAAAAAGAGAGAGATAAGCGTCCAAGAATTTCTGATTTAAAAGAATCAGGTGAGCTTGAACAATCAGCAACAGCAGTAATAATGTTACATGATGAAGGTTATTATAAAGGATCTAATCAAGAAATCGAAGACATTGATGTTATAATTGGAAAAAATCGTAACGGACAAACGGGTTTCATTCAATTCGAATACAATAAAAAGAATCAAAAGTTTTCAGAAAAGAGGAGCTATTAAATGTTTAATGTTACTAGTGAAAAAATCAATGAAGAGCAATTATTAAAATTATTGGATACTTTTCAAAAGAAAAAATTAAATTATAGGATTATTTTTAAATTATGTAAGGTTAAAAAACTATTAGATTTGACTCCACAACAATTTAATTATCTTTTATATATTTTGAGATAAAAAGGAAGTGATAAAGTGCAAACAAGAAGAATTAAAAAATTTGGTGGCCAGCAAGAAACTCTTCCTATCAAAGACGTTAAATTGTTAAAAGAATATATGCTTCATCTTTTGAGAAAATATGAGCACGCCAAAACACCAGCCCGAAAATATCAAGCTGATCGTAATTATATGCTTGCTTTGATTGGCTTTAACACTGCTTTTCGTGCAGAGGATTTACTGCAATTGCGCGTTGCTGATGTCATTGATGGTTATGTTCATATAAAAGAAAATAAGACTGGAAAAATGCAGAATTTTAAAATGAACAGTAAGCTTCACGACGACATAAAAAATTATGTTGAAAGAAATCATTTAACAAGATCAGATTACCTGTTTATGGGTCAAAAGAAGATTCAAACTTATAACGGCCAAACATATCCTGTCATATACCCAATAACAAGACAGCAAGGGCACAAGATTATTAGTAAGAACGGAAAAGAAGTCGGAATTTATTTTGTATTTGGTCTCCACAGCTTAAGAAAAACATTTGGTTATATGTATATCAAAAATGGGGGTAAACCCGACACTCTCATGAAGATGTATAATCACGATGATTACGATTATACAAAAAGATATGTTCATTGGGGCACAGAAGATGCGGAAAATGATCGCGAAGCTGTTTATCTTGGAGCTGTGCATAAAAACTCAAAAATGTAATAAATAACGAGATTGAAATGAATGGTAAATTATTTTTTCGATAATTTTTAAAAAAAGTTATTTTTTGCCAGGTAGGACAACCTTAAAAGAAGTTTTCCACAAGATATTAAAAATTTACACTTTAAGGGATTATGTAAATTATTTAAAGGTAAAAAAATGCGAATGAATGTACGAAAAAATGATGAAGTTCTTGCAACACTAAAAAAGAAAGGAAAGAATGAAAAATGAAAATTATAGTATCGGTTAAAAAAAATGAAGAGACAATTATAGATGCATTAAAAAAAACAGAAAGCATCGAAGAAATTGCACATATTTTAAAATCATTTAAATGTAGAGGAATTTTCATAGAAATTATAAACGCTTTATTAAACGAACTTTCAGAAGTGGAAATTGAAAAGAAACAATTATTAAACAAATTAAAAGAATTAAAGAATAATGAGGAGATTGAGTTATTATGATAAAAATTTTATTAAAATCATCGTACGAAGAAAAAATCAAATATATTGAAGAATTGGAAAAAAGTAACAAAGCGCTTGATCGCGAAATTAATAATAGAGATTATTTGATTAGAGAAAAATCTAATGAAATTAAAAAACTTAAAGAAGATTACAACGGGTTAGAAAATTTAAAAAATAAAGAAATCAAAAAATTGCAAGAAAGTAGTATCAATTTGCAAAAAGAACGTGACAATTTAAATAAAATATATTTGGAATTGATTGAAGAAAAAACTGAATTAAAACACAAAAACGACCAACTAAGATCTTCACTTGGCGGATTAAAAACAAGTAACAATCGACATGTCAAAGAAAATCAAGAATTAAAAAATCAACTTTCTGATGCAAACAAGAGAATTGAAATTCAAGCACTTAAAATACAAGAGTTTAGTAAAATGCAAAAGCATACGACTTCTGAATACGCGAATAATGGTTTACCAAAATATTTAAAAAAAGAAAGGAAATAAATAACATGAAGATAACAAATATTGCGATTCGAAAAACAGAGAACAAAGATGACAAATGTAAAGCTTACGTAACTGTAATTCTTGATGATGTTTTAGCAATTCACAACATTCGACTTCTAGAAGGAAATAAAGGTTTATTTGTTGCAATGCCATCGATAAAAAGCGGAGATAACCAGTATTTTGATTTAGTTCATCCTATCGTAAATACGTTTCGTGAAGAATTAAATAATGCAATTATAAATGAATTTAATAAGTAGTATTTTTAATTAAAAAACTTCTCTTTTTTCCGAAAAATTCTCCTTTCTATTATTGTAGCGAGTTTTTGAGAAGTTGTTGGCTACAATTAAATTTTATATCAAAATTGTATTTACATAATTTTACGTTCATTTTCACTTCCTTTTTTTCTTTTCCATTTTAAAAAAAGGGGTGTGATGTATGTTAGATGATGCGATTAAAGAGTTAAAAAGAATAGCTGCCAAAGCAGATTTCGAAATTAAAAACGGCAAGCAAAAAGAGTACATTCGCATCAAGAGAGTTGATTTAATAAGATTTTGCTTGAAGTTAGTTCGATTATTAAAACACTTTAACAAATCAGAAGAAGAATTCAATTATGATGCTTTAATAAGAGCAAATACAAAATTGCTCGATGATAACAAGTCAATAAAATCAGATATCAAATTTTTAATTGATTACATGATGGCTGATGACATGGAAAAAGAAGAGCTCGAAGAGAGAGTGCAGAATATTATTAGAAACTATAAATAAAGGAGAAATGAATGAATAAAATATTGTTTAGCAGTCAAAGCGATGAGTGGGAGACACCACAAGAATTTTATGACACATTAAATGATGAGTTTCATTTTACTTTGGATCCCTGTGCAAACGAGCTTAACCATAAGTGTGATAAATATTTCACTATTAAAGATGATGGTTTAAAGCAAAACTGGGGGGGTCAAACAGTTTTTTGCAATCCTCCTTATGGTAGAAAAATTTATGAATGGGTAAAGAAAGCAAGCGAAGAGTCAAAAAAAGAAAATACAATTGTTGTCCTTCTAATTCCTAGCAGAACTGACACAAAATATTTTCACGAGTTTTTATATAATAAGCCCAATGTAGAATTGAGATTTATAAAAGGTAGACTAAAATTTGGAGGTTCCCAAAATAGCGCCCCATTTCCGAGTTTAATAGCAATTATGAGGTGAAGTGAATGAAAAATTTGGATGACGTGTTTGATTATTTGGATAAAATAAACGACACCAACAACGATATTTATTTAGATAGTAAATGGCATTCCTACGACAACGAGGGATGGTACAAGAGGATACTGGAAAAAGTACTCGAAGATAAACCTAAAAGAGTTGTAGATATAGGCAGCAATTTAAATCAATATGGATATTTATTTGCAAATGAAGGAATTGAATACATCGGGATAGATAACGCAACATGTTTGCCCAACAGATATGGATTTATGCAACCACTTATAACTGATAAAATAAAATTTGTTCATGCGTCTTATGAAAAAGTAAGAGATTATTTTAAAGATGATGTCGTTATTAGTTGTCTTTGTGTCGGCTATCTTATACCAATTAAAAATGTATTATGTAAAAGACTAATTATAAACGACCTTGATTCTAACGGCTTGCCAATTGCAAAAGAGGTGAAATAAATGACTTCTAAAGAAAGATTAGAGCAATATATAAAAGAAGATACAATATATGACAAATGGCTTGATAATAATACAAGTTGCGTTAGTGATTTTGATAAATTTTGTATACAGCATTGTTTAGATATAAAAGAAATGCTAGAACAAAACCAAAAATATAAAGAAGCAATAAATGAAATAACAGATATAAACAATAGAATAATAGAAGAATACAAAATCGAATATGGCGATAGCCCCAGTAAATTATTACTCTCATTAGAAATGATTGAAAAAATATTAAAAGAGGTGGAATAAATAAGGTGAGATATTTTTATGAATATAAATATAAAAATGGTAATAAAATTGGAGGACGTAATTTAGAAAAGATAACAATAAAAGATAATAGAATTATTTTAACATGTGTAGATATAGTACCAGCTTACTATGATGAGGAATACCATTGTTGGATACAAACAATAGATATGAATGAAATAGAGTATTTAAAAATAGAACCCATGAAAGAGGTGGAGTAAATGAATATGAAGTTAGATTATTCAAAAACAATAAATGAACAAATAGATACTTTTAATTATTATAAAAATAGATATGCAAATTATGAATTAGAAATATTAAAATTACAACAAGAAAATCAAAAACTGAAAAAACAACTAGATTATTTAAGAAGCGGAGAATATTACAATCAGTTAAGATTTGAAAGAGATATGTTAGAACATGTAGTAGATAATGCGGAAGTATCAAAAGAAGATAGAGAATTTATTGATATGACGCATAGAAATACAGAGCTGTTAGAAGAAAACCAAGAATTAAAAAAGCAATTAGATTGCGCTTTAAAGATATTGTCAGAAATGTATCCGCCTTGCGAAATTGACAGTTTTAATATGAAAGAAGAAAACCTAGAATATTGTAGTCAAAATTGTAGTGTTGACGAAGCCATTTTCGTTAAATGCTGGAATAGATTTATAGAGCAAGAATTAGAAAAAAGGTGATAAATAATGATAATAAAAGGTTTTGAAAATGAAGATATAAAAGTGTCAGAATTTGGACAATGGTTTGGAAATGATTATGTTGATTACAAGTTTGAATATAAAAATCAAAAGAAAGTAATTGACGGACTATATAAAGAAAACCAGCAACTAAAAGAACAGCAAAAAGAATTTATAAATTATTTAAAAAAAGAAATTAATAAAATAAGCGAGCAAATAGAACATTATGACTTGTGGCATGAAGTAGGTATAGATATTAATTTTTTAATATTGAGAAAACAGATGTTTGAAATATTATCTAAAATAGAAAAGGAGTAAATATGATAGAAAAGATATTTGAAATAGTTGACTATGTATGTTTCATATTTTTATGTCTTATACCATTATTTTTTGTGATTATTTTTAGTGAACAAGCAAATACTCCAGATCAAAAGAGTGCAACAAATTGTACTAATATTAAAAAATTATATAAAGATGACATTTTGTTTGATAATTTTTATTTATCTTGTGACGAACCAATAACAGTAGAAGTTGATGCACAATTATTTAGCAGAATAGAAGAAGGAAAAAATTACACAATAATTTTTAATAGTTTAGGTGGAGTATATTCTATTGAAAGGAGTGATAAGTAATGAGTGAAGAAGAAAAAAGTAATTTATATGTTTATATTTTCAGTGACTTAGACGATGATTTTGTATTTGTAGAATCTAAATATACCTTAGGAGATTTACATAAATTACAACAAGAAAACAAGTTATTAAAAAATAAGTTAAAAGAAGCTATTAATTACATAAATACAACTGATTGTTGTACATGGGATAATACGTCTCAAGAAGATTTATTAGAAATATTAGATAATAAAGGAGAATAGATAATATGAATAAAATGGATTATAATTCTCAACAATTCAAGTGGGCTAAAGAAATTATGACAATAAAAGGTGTTACTATTTTAGATATTGATTGGAATAAATTTAAAACTAAAAAAGAAATAGAAAAGTTTATTGATATGCTAGAAAAAACCACAGAAGATTTATTAGAGGAGAATAGATAATGATTAAAAAAGTAAAATGTAATGTTTGCAATTACAAATTTTTTATCGAAAAAGAAAAAGTAAAAGAAGTGGTCGAAGATAACGGAGTAAGTGGCGTAATGACAGGTAAAAAAATTTACAATGCGATTGATTGTCCTAATTGTGGCTGTCAAAAAATTTTGTGGCCAAGAATGATAAAAAATGGGAGAGATAAATAGATGGATTTGTGGATAAGAACGCAGGACAGAACAACATTGATTAGAAGTTACGAAATATACATTGCAGAACAATGCAATATGTATGTTATCAGAGCAAAAAGAACATCTCACATATTAGGGGTTTATAATACTTTTGAAAGAGCGCTAAAAATACTAGATGAAATACAAAACATGTTACATAGCACAGTTATTAAGCAAACGGCCAACGCATTATATTTCGAGAGCAAAAAAATTGTTGTTTATGAAATGCCGAATGAGTGAAAAAAGGAGTGATTAGATTGAAAGTAGACGGAATTACATTGCTAGAGATGGCAAGAGATAATAAATTGAAGTCTAGAACTATATTAAAAACAGAGTACGAAAAACAATATTTTGATGATAGAGATTATGATTATTACATTTATTTTGGTGATAATCAATTTCACAGATGTAATGAAAAGGGAATTTTAGGAAGTAAATTCCAAAATAGGTTTCTTAATTATGAAACATTAAAAAAAGAATTTGAACTCATAGAACCGAAAGAAGAAAAAGAGATAGAAGAAATAGATATGTGTACCAGCGGAATAATGGGATTTGATGGTGTTGAAAACATTACAAGCGCTTTAAAAGACAAAATCAACGAATTAGTGAGAGAAGTAAATAAAATAAAGAAGGGAGCCAAAAACAATGAACTATAAACAAAGAATGATCAACGAATTGTTAGAATTAAACGAAAGAATCGTTCGTTTGCAAAAATTTAACAGACTATTAACAGAAGAGCAAGCGCAAATGATTGATAAACAATTGAAAGCCATGACCGAGTATTTCAATATTTTGAAAGAGCGTATTATGGCAATATTAGAAGACGAAGAAACAAACACAAACAAGTAATCTTTAAAAAAGAATAAAAAGAAGGTGATTTATTGAATTTAAAAGAATGTCTTGTCCAATATTGTGATATCCAAAAAGAAATCAAGGAGCTCGAAGAAAAAATTGAAAAGCTCGAACCGAAAACCCATGATATTGTTTCAGAGTCAGTCGAATCAACGACTAAACATTTTCCAATCGTTCAAAATCATTTAAAAATTAAAGGATTAAATCAAAGAGCGATTAAACAATTAGAATATTATAAAACGATTCTGGAAGAACGATACGATCGTCTTTTAAAAGAACAAATTCGAGTTGAAGAATTTATTGATAACATTTCGAATAGCAGATTAAGAAGAATTTTTGAATATCGTTACATTGAACAATTGACATGGAGACAAGTTGCGCAAAGAATTGGAAATGCTTCAGAAGAAAGTATAAAGAAAGAGCATAATAGATTTTTGGAGAAAAGTGAAAATTTGTCCTAAATGTCCCGAAAATATATGTTATTATTAAAATGCAAAATTTTCAAATAAAAGAACTGTTCATATTAATAGGACAGTTTTTTATTTTGAAAGAAAGGGGTTGCAATATGCGCATAGAGATGTTGGAAGACATTTTTAAAGAGGCAAAGGAAAAGAAATGTGATATTTGTGTGGAAGTAACAATTCCAGGACAAGAAGAAACAGAGTTTATTATCAACAGAAATAGTAGTTTAAATAATAAATTAGAATATTATAAAAAAGCGTATGATAAGAATTGTGTACATATTGGCCGTAACGAAATTAGAATCGTGAGTGTTACAGCGATTACGTTTGACTGTGAAATTTAAAAAAAAGGAGTTCTGCAACCTTGATTATTTCATGAAACACGATTGTAGAGGTTGTGTACGGTCCCGAAAATGTGAAATATACTATGAAAGGATGAGTGATAGACATGAAAGCAAAGATAAAACAACACCTAGGAAAGCCAAAGAGTTATTCAAATATAGAAGAATTTGAAAAAAAATGCTCTGAATATTTTAACTACTGTACTAAAAATCATCTTCCTGTTGGAGTTTGCGGTCTCGCCTCATTTTTAGATATTGATCGCTCTACACTTTATAGATATGAAAAAAATTATCCAGACACTTTTGGCCCAATTATTAAACAGTCGCGTGCTAAAATTGAAGCGTATTTGGAAATGTGTTTGTACGGAAAAAATGTGACCGGAACCATTTTTAATTTAAAAAATAATTTTGGCTGGGCAGAACGTGAAAAGGTAGAAAATGTAAATGTTGAGATGACTTACGAAGAATATGTAAAAAAAATGGAGTCCTGCATAAGTGATGAGGAATATTAATAGAAAACTCTTTATTGAAAAATTTATTAAAATTAAGGATAAAAATGGTTCAATCGTCCCATTAAAATTCAACATTCCTCAAGAAAAGTTTTATGATGCTATTAAGAGCCAAGCTGCTCAGAACAAGCCAATTCGTTTAATCGTTTTAAAAGCACGTCAAGAAGGGATTTCTACCGCAACAGAATCAATAATATTTACTAATATCATCAATAGTTCTAACAAACAAGCCGGAATCATTACACATAAAGATGAAGCCACTAGTAACTTATATAACATGACTAAGTTAATGTATAATAACATGCCAGAGAATTTTCGTCCACAAACTCAATATTCTAATGCCAAAGAATTAGTTTTCAATAACGATAAAGGAACAGGACTAAATTCCTCTATTCGCTGTATGACGGCTGGTTCATCTGGTGTGGGTCGCTCATATACCTTTCATTTTTTACATATTTCTGAGTATGCTTTTTGGCCAGGAAAAAAGCATGAAACTTTATCCGGTTTGTTGGCAACCGTTCCCGACCTTCCAGGAACTATGGTTATCATAGAATCAACAGCCAACGGATATGAAGATTTTAAAGAAAGATGGGATAAAGCCGTAGCAGGAGAAAGTGATTTTCTTCCTGTTTTTATTGGGTGGAACGAACTTCCGGAATACCAACGTTTCTATGATGGCTTTGATTTAACTGAGGAAGAAAAAGAATTACAACTAATGTATCAATTGTCTTATGAACAAATAGCATGGAGAAGACATAAAATCAATACCGAATGTAATGGAGATATTGATATGTTTAAACAAGAGTATCCGATTTGTCCAGCAGAAGCATTTTTGGGCACAGGTTCTTGTATTTTTGATAAAGAAAAACTAATTCAAAGATTAGAAAAAATAAAAGATAAAAAGCCATTAAAAATCGGGCTTTTTTTATATGAGAAAAATGAGTTATCAATTAGTAATATCCGATGGATAGATGATCCAAATGGATGCATAGAAATTTATGAAGATCCAAGAGAAGGATACCCCTACGTTTTGGCTGGTGATACAGCAGGTATCGGTAGCGATGAATTTTGTGGAGATGTGCTTAATAATATAACGTGTGATCAGGTTGCCTCTTTAACAATAGAAACAGACGAAGATTTATATGCAGATCAAATGTATTGTCTCGGAAAATTTTATAATGATGCTTTGATTGGTATCGAGAACAATTATTCAACATATCCGACAAAGATGCTTTGGAACATGAGCTATCCTAAACAGTATGTAAGAATGACAGACGATTCTATTAAAGTCCAGTATCAAGACAAAATTGGATGGCTTACGACAGTTGCAACAAGAGCTGTTTTACTAGCTACATTAACAGAATTTATTCGAGAAAGTGTTGACAAAATTAACAATATAAAAACATTGAAGCAATGTTTGACTTTTGTAAAAAAGGAAAACGGAAAAAAAGAAGCAGAAAACGGCTATCATGACGATAGAGTAATGACTTTAGGTATTTGTTTGATGATTCGTGATCAGCAGGATTTAGTCGTAAAAGAAATAGAACACGATTCAAAAATAGAATGGCCAGATCCTTTGAAGACAAAAGATGATGAAGATTGTTATGATGAAGATATTTATATGAGGTGGTGAATATGGAAACAATAACATTTATTTTAGGTTTAGTCTTAGGTTTACTTTTACCCTTGATTTTAGAAAGACATTTAAAAGAAACGAAAAATCATAATCAAAAGGCAGAGGAATATCAGCCTCCTCAAAACTTAAATCATTATACTCCTGACCTAATTGAAGAGTGGCAGACAGGAATTATTAAAGGAAGTGATGATGATGATGAATGAAAAAGTAACAATCCTTTGGAAAAGATATCAAGACGCGTTAAATTATACCAAACGCATGGGTTTAGAAGATATGTGGGATGAGTGTGAAAATTTCGTCGAAGGAAAACATTGGCCGCCTCCTACTCCACGAACAAGAAATATGCCGCGTCCAGTCATAAATTTATGTTCTATGATTGCTGAAAATAAGAAATCTAATATTTTGAGTTCTAAAATTAAAATTATTTATCGTCCAAGTGAAGTGTTTTTTAATTTAGATAAAGCAACAAAAGGAGCTGAAATATTCACAAAATTTGCCGAAAACATCGCAAAAGAATTGAAACAGGAAGATTTAGATGATGAAGCACAAGATGAAGCGACCCAATTAGGAAGCTATGCAATACATTATTTTTGGGATAATGAAGTGGTCGGCGGTGTTCAGTCTCCTTTTGTCGGTGCCATGCGAGGCGAGGTTATTCATCCTAAAAATATTTTTTTTGATAATCCGATGGTAAAAGACGAGCAAAAGCAAAGATGGATTATTATCGTAAGCAGTGAATCGGTAGAAAGCGTACGTGAGTTAGCCCAAAAAAATCATATAAGCAATTGGGAAGAAATTTGTGCCGACAATGAGATAGACGATGAAGCTTTAAAAGATAAAGAAGTGTGCACAGTATTAACTGAATATTCAAGAGTTAATGGTAAAGTGGTTTGGAGAAAAGCTACCAAAAATGTAGAGATACAGCCAACTACTTATTGGGAACCTCGTTTAAATAGTAAAAAAATCAAATCAGAAGATTTAGAAGAAATTAACGAGCCGGATGTTCCAAAAGAAGAGTATTCTTTGCAAAAACAGTTGTATCCAATCGTTGTAGGCAGCCATAAATCTAGAAAACGATGTATTTATGGAATTGGTGAAGTCGAACAGGCTATTCCAAACAATAAAGCATTAAATTTTAATGTTGGAATGATGCTGCTTTCTGTGCAGCAGACAGCATGGCCAAAAATCCTTCAAAAAGTTGGAGCACTCGCTAAGCAAGTAGTCACGAACACTCCTGGAGAAATTTTAACGGATTATTCAAAAACAAACGGCTGGGGAATTCAATATATGCAAACCACTGGGTTTAATCCACAAGCTTTGCAGTTAACCAGCACTTTGATGGATTTAACAAGGACGACAACAGGTTCTACCGAGGTAGTGACTGGAGAAGTGCTTGGAGCAAATATGGCAGCGTCTGCTATAATTGCTCTTCAAAATCAGGCAAAAAAACCTGTTGAAATGTATCAGAAGAAATATTACCGATCATACGAAAAAATCGGAGCAATTTGGCTTCAATTTTTCAAATATTACTATAACGATGGTAGATTATTTTCTTTTGAAGAAGATGGCCATCAATACTTTGAGCAAATGTCAGGAGAAGAGTATGAGGAATTTGACTATTCTCAAAATGTAGAAGTCGGAGCCGGCGGAGCTTGGAGCGAAAGCCTTACCATTCAATTATTAGATCAGCTTAAAGCCGATGGCACGATCGATGCAGATGACCATATTGAACTTTATCCAGAATCGATCATGACCTTTAAAAAACAACTAAAACAAATTCGAAGAAAAAAGAAAGAAGAACTGTTACAACAGAATCTTTTGCAACAAAGTCAAATGAATACTAATGCCCTGGTTGGGGGGCAAATGATTAATCAATAAGGTTAAAAAATCGCATTGAATAGCGTAAAAATCTAAGATAACGCATTGAATAGCGTAAAAATCAAAGGAGGAAAAATGGAAAACGAAAATAGCGCAAAAGAATTGGGAGTCGCTGCACCAATCGAGGCAGAGGAAGAGTCTGCTATCAATGATTCTAATGAGGAAATGACATTTACTGATACGAGCAATAATATAGATGACTCTAATGAGAACGAAACGCAATCTAACGAAATTTCTTCAGAAGTAGAATCAAGCAAAAAAGATAATAAATCAATTCAAACGAAGGAAGAAAGAGCAACATTTGCACAAAAAAGGAGAGAACGTGAAGAGCGTGAAAAAGCGATCCAAGATGCTTATAAAAAAGGTAGATTAGAAGCATTCAAAGGACGCGTAAATCCTTTTACTCAAACTGTTATGCAAGACGAAGCAGATATTGAAGTTTATGAAGCCATGTGCAAGTTAGAAGCTGAAGGAAAAGATCCTATAAGTGATTATGCGATATATGCTGCTGATAAAAGGCGAGAAGAATCTCGCGAGAAAGAACGTCAAAAAGAGATAGAAGAAAACGCGAAAAAAGATGTGGAAGATTTTATTAATAAATATCCTAAAGTTGATTTAAATGAGTTACTAGCAGACCCTCTTTTTAAAGACTACATTGAGGGAAAAAGCAAATCTTTAGTAGAACTTTATGATAATTTTAATGAATTAAAAAGTAAATTTCGTGCAGAGTCAATAAAACAAGCTGAGCAAACTATAGCAAATACTATTTCAACACCCGGAAGTTTGAATAACTATTCTTCTAATACTATAGATTATGCGTCTATGAGCAGAGAAGAATTTTTAAAAGAAGTAGAACGTGTTAAAAACGGAGATTAAGGAGGAATTAAAATGGCAAATACGCCCAATACAATCGGTACTCTAACAGCCGAAAACCAAGTCTTTTATGACAGAACATTGTTAGAAAGATTATTACCAGAGCTTCAATATGCAGAAGACGCTGATAAGAAGAAAATTCCAAAAGGAAAAGGGACTGAAGTAGAATTTAGACGATTCGAATCTCTCAAAATCCCAACTACACCTTTAACGGAAGGAGTTACCCCAGATGGGAAATCTTTAAGCATTACTAGTTTAAAAGCAACTGCTGATCAATACGGAGATTATGTAACTGTATCTGATGTATTAGACATGCAAGCAAAAGACCCTGTCATTACAGAATCCAGTGAAGTTTTAGGAGAACAAGCCTCACTTTTAGTAGATACTATTGTTAGAGATGTTGTAATTGCAGGAACAACCGTTCAATATGCAAACGGTAAAGCTTCAAGAGACACTCTAGCAGCAACCGACGTTCTTACTGGTCTTGAAATTAGAAAGGCTATTAAAAGATTAAAAAAAGCTGGGGCGAAACCATTTGAAGATGGTTATTACCATGCAATTATCGACGCTGATCAAGAATTTGATATGAAAAATGATACTTCATCAAATGGTTTTACTGAGGTTGCAAAATACGCTAACCAAAAAGCCTTGTTAAAAGGAGAAATTGGTACATACGATAAAGCTAGAATTAAAGTATCAACCAACGCTTCCACTGTGGAAAACACTTCAGATGTAGAAATTCATAGAGCTGTTGTTTATGGAAGACATTCTTACGGTATGGTTGATTTAGAAAATGGCCGCGGAAAACCAAGAATCATCGTAAAAAGAGCTAGTGAATCTGGGACCTCAGATCCATTAGAACAAAGAAATACTGTCGGATGGAAAAATATGTTTACTGCTATTCGTTTAAATGAATTGGCAATTGTAAGAATTGAAACAGGAGCTACTGCTTAATTGCAGGCTCTTGCTTTATTAAAGGAGGAATTAAAATGGCAAATACTAAAGAAAGTGTAATTAATACTGACAGTTCTAATCAAGACGAAGCTATTACTGTAAAAATCACAGCGGAGCAATTAGAAATCTTAAACAATTTCCAAAAGGAAAAAGAAAAGTTGGAAGAAAAAAATAAACAAGTGGAAGAAAAATTAAAGGAATTGTCTGATAAAGAGCTAAGAAAAGAATCACTATCTACTAATCGAATTTTAAAAAATACTCAAAAAACAGTAACTTTAACTATTCCAATTGATAAAAGAAATCC
Organism: uncultured Bacilli bacterium; assembly: GCA_944332535.1. Lineage (GTDB taxonomy): Bacteria > Bacillota_I > Bacilli_A > RF39 > UBA660 > MGBC162581. Next base: position 19,656 of record CALVKE010000079.1, on the reverse strand, counting down.
AAAAGATTTAGTTGTTCCAGTTACTATAAACGGATATACTTGGCAGATTAAAAGAGGCGAAAAAGTAGAAGTTCCAGAAGAAGTAGAACGAATTTTGCATGAGGCTAAATATATTTAATTTAGCCTCTTTATCAAGTTAAAAGTATATGTGGGTGCAAATCCTACAAACTTGACCTAAAGGAGGATAAATATGAAGTGGGGAGAAGTTCAAATAGAAGCTTTAAAAAAGATGTTTTTAAATAAGGACAAATTAGAAATAAGCAAATTAGAAGAGTACAAGCAAGATAAAAAATACAAGACTTATTTATTTGCTATGCCACAAGCCTGCAACGAGGCAATTAATTATTTGTTAGACAACGGGATTCCTTTTATTCAAAGTTATGAAATTGAAAGGGATGAAACCACTAATAAATATGCGTTAGAGGAACTGATAGACAACTTCAAATGTATCGCGGAAATTGTCTGTGACGAACCTATTCGATATCGAACAATTGGTAACAATATTTTAGTGATAGACAATTGGAAAAGTGCTCCTATTACCGTTTTTTACGAATCTTATATTGACGACATCACAGATAAAACTCCAGCTAACTTTGAAATAGAAATAAATAAGCAACTAGCAAAATTAATTCCGCTTTACATTGCCGGCGAGCTTTATAAGGATGACGACATTTCTCTTGCCACCGTTTATATGAATGAATTTATGACAAATGTTAGTAGCATCGCCCAGAAATACAATAGTAATAGCAATTCCAATCAAAACATTAATACGATTTATTCTATAGGAATGTAGGTGATAACATGTATTCTGTCCCTAGTCAGGCTGCTAAATTATTATTTTCAATCGAAGAATTCAAAGGAGTAGATTTTACTTCTTCTCCAATTGAAATTGATAAAAGGCGGAGCCCGAACGCTAAAAATATAATTAACAAAAATGGTTATAACGAATCAAGAAATGGTTATCATTTATTAAATACAATTGGAAGCTGCATTAATGGAATTTGGAATATTGATACCGAAGATGGAGAAATTTTTTTGGTACATTCTGGAAGTTCTTTGTATGAATGCTCTTCTGATTTTTCTACTTTTGTGCCTCTTTTATCTGGAATGAATAACGAACGCTCCATAGGGCTTTATTTTAATGAGTATTTTGTTATTTTTGACGGGAAAAGAGCAGTAATATATAGTAAATTTGTAGATAGCTATGAAGCGAAATTTTTAGATCAATGCGGATATATTCCAACAACATCTATTGCTCGAGATTCTTCTGGTGGAGGGACGGATTACGAGAAGATAAATATGCTGAGCTCTTATCAAATTAATACCTTTTTGCCTGAAAAAATTCAAAAAGAAACAGTATCAGAAGGAGAAGTAATCTACGAGGAAATTGATCAAACGGACTTTATACTGAGCGATACAGAAATAGAAGAAGTTACTCTTGTTCAGGTACTTCGCGATACAGGAGAATGGGAAATTATCCCGAATACTGATTATACATTTGATGGTAATAACAAGGTAACTTTTAAAACTGCTCCAGGAGAAAGTCCTGTACTAGGTCGTGATAGCGTAAGTATTCGTTTTAAAAAAGAATATTCTGATAATACCGAAAAAGTAAATAAATGCACAATTGCTACTTTATATGGATACGACGGTAATAACAATCGTATTTTCATTAGCGGTAATCCAGAGTTCCCGAATTATGACTTTCACAGTGAACAAGATGACCCCACATATTTTCCTGATGAGAACTTTACAAAGATCGGTATTGAACCGATTATTAATTATTCAAGACTTAATGATGGTACTTTAGCAGTTCAAAAAAAACAAACTGATACTGACTGCACTGTTTATTATCGTACTTCTAATCTCTTAGATACAGTTGAAGTTTTTCCTTTGCGAGATGGAGTAAAAAATATTGGCTGTATTTCGAAGTATGCTAATGCCAATTTATTGAACGATCCATTAACGTTAACGAATCAAGGAATTTTTGCTATTATCGGATCAAGCGCGGGAGAAAAGTACGTTCAACAAAGAAGTTATTATATTAATAATCGTCTAATGCAAGAACCTAATTTGGAAAATGCTGTTGCAATTACTGTAGCAGGAAAATATTATTTAGCAATTAATAATCATATGTACATCGCTGATAGTAGATATTTGAGTTATCCAAAGCATTCCAAAACAGAACAATATCAATATGAATGGTATTATTGGGATAATATTCCAGCGAGAGTATTATGCTCTTGGAATGACCAATTAATCTTTGGATCAAATGATGGAAAAATATATATTTTTGATAACGAATACAAGGATGGCGAAATTCCAGTCGACGTTTATTGGGAAACTCCATTTTTGGAACTTAATTCTAGTAATTTAGCCAAAACTATTAAAATAGTTACTTTAATTTTGAATCCTGGAGGAGATTGTGACATTACTTTTGGATATATTTTGGATGATGGAAGCGTTGAAATTATTAGTAAAAATTATAGTGCTTTAAAAGATGATTTTCCAAAAACAATACAAGAAAAGGAAAAAATCCAGAAGTTTATGTTTGTTAAGTTCTTCTTTAAAAATGCGACTGTTAATAGAATGACATTTGAACGATTAATTTTAGAGTACATTAACTCTGGAAAGTATAGAGGAGAGTGATAATATGGCAGTTTCTTGGATGGAAGAAGCAAAGGAAACCGCGAAAAAATATGCAGACGCGTTAAAACAACAAAGTCAATATTTGATTGATCAACAAAATCAGGCTAAGCAAAACACTTTAGACGCAATAGAAAATGAACGATTAAATGCGATCAATAATTTAAATGCTGGGAAAGACACTATCAGGCAAGAAGCATTAAATAATGCTAAGCAGGCAAATATTAATAGATTGTTATCGTTAAAAGATAATCAATCTGCTATGAGTCGTGCAGGGCTTGGTACACAAGGAATAGTAGGTAGTCAAGTTAATTCTATTAATAATAGTTATGGTACAAATTTAAATTCTATTATTAGAGATAGAACTAATCAATTGCAAGCCGTAGATGACCAGGTTAATAATGCTAATATTCAATATGATACCAACCGATTAAATGCAATTAACCAATATGATTCTAACATTGCCAATTTGCAAAATCAAATTGATACACAAGCATTAAATCAATATAATACAGTGTATGCACAATTGTTAGCACAAAAGCAACAAGAATGGGAAAATCAATTAGCAGAATTACAACGTCAAGAAGCGATTAGACAGTATAATGCCAATCTTGCACTTCAACAGGCGCAATTGGAATTCGAAAAACAACAGGCAGCACAATCTCAAAAAAATTGGGAAAAAGAATATGCGTTGCAAAAATCTCAAAATTATGGATTTAGCAATGGTTCTTCTTCTGGAAGTTCCTCTTCTAGTTCTAAAGCTGCAAACGGTAGAATTATTATTGCCAATCCATATACGGGAAAAGTAAATCCTGATGCAAAGTATGGTGTATTCAGTTATAATGGAACAGATTCAGGATATCAACCTAATAATGTGGACGGAAAAAAACTATCAAAATCTGGATATACAGCAGGGCAGATTTTCGATAACAGTGCATATGGATCTACTGGAATCAGTTTAAATAACCAAAGTGTATGGAAGACCAGCGATAATAAGTATTATGTTTGGGACGGATCAATTAACGACTACATCGACGTTACGAGTAAAGTGAATTTTAGAGAAAATTATCAAGGCCCAATGAAATGGTAGGAGGCGTTCAAAATGGCAGTTTCTTATAATGATTTTAAAAAAAAGTATGGAAGTAAAATTGATGATTATCAAAAACAATACAATGAGATAAGAAAGCGGATAGCTGCGCTCGAAATGCCCTCCGTAACAAATCAAGAAAGTTTTAAAAAATCAAAAAGCTATTTTGATGATGGTTATCAGTTTGGAGATATTACTAAAACGATTGGAAAAACTGCTATAAATCTTCCAATACAAGTTGCAAAAGGAGCTGCTTCTACATTAGAAGGAGTAATTGATACAGGAGCAAGCTTAGGACTTGGGTTAGCTGAGTGGATCGATTCGTTAGATGGAAAAATAGATAAAAAGGAAAACAGTGACAAGATTAAACAATTTATAGCTGAAGATCAAGTCGATAATGTTATGAAAAATCTTGGGTGGACCGACAATTTATATAATCAAGTGGAAAGCGGTTCTCTTATTAAAAGAGATAATTTAGGTGGCCAAATCGCCGAGGGAATTGGCGGAATGTTTCCGTCTATGTTGGTAGGGGGAACTGCCCCAATTAACAAAGCATTAAGTTATGGTATTTTAGGGGCTAAATCATTTGGCGGTGGAACTCAAGAAGCTTTTTCAAATAATGCTTCAACCGCAGATGCATTGAAATATGGAACGCTAAGTGCTGGAGCAGAAATAGGAAGCGAATTTTTAACAGGAGGAATTCCTGGATTAAAAAATTCGAAAGGTTTAGACGATATTGTTGCGAAGAAACTTGGATATAAAACGCTAGATGAAGTAAGCGGAAAGCTTTCAAAAGAAATATTAAAAGCGGGCTATAAAATGGTTGGAGAAGCAGGAGAAGAAGCGCTTACTGAAATGATCAATCCGTTACTTAAAAATTTAACATATTCAAAAGGAGAAAAAATTAATTGGAACGATGTTTTAAATAGTGCTATCGTTGGTGGAATAACTGGAGGGATTTTAGAAGCACCGGAAAATATCCATAATTTTAAAACAAGCACAAAACGTTCACAAAACAATATTACAAATACATCTACGCAAAAGATTACAAACCGTTTATCAGAAAAAATGCCATCTTATCCAAATTCATCAGAAAACAATATTGGCTCAGCAAATTTAAATCAATCACTATTAGAAGGAAATTTAGACATAAGTAATTCTATATTATCAAATGATAACATAACTCCATATCAATATGAAAAATCAGATAACCCAAAAATAAATTCTTTAAACGAAAGTGCATCCAAATATTTTAACAATTCAGAAAATACTAAAAACTTATTAAATACATACGCCAAAATAATAAGCGACAAAGGATATAACATCATTTTTGATGACACAATAACGAATAATAAAAATCAATATGTGAATGCTCAGATAAAAACTCTTCCTGACGGTGATACTGAAATCAAAATTAACCCTAATTCAGATCGTGCAGGAGAGTTTTTAATTATGCATGAAGTAACACATGCAATAGAAACAAATTCCATGAAAGAACTTGTATTAGATTATGCAAGTAAAAATAATGAATTTAATCAAGCTTTAGAATCATTAAAACAAACATATGGCACTGATGAAGTTAGTAGCGAAGTTTTGGCAGACATTTCCGGACAATTATTCGGTAATCAAGAGTTCATAAATGATTTATCAACTAAACAACCAAATATATTCAAGAAAATATATAACGCAATTGTTTCCCTTGCTAACAAGATAACCGGAAATAGTAAAGAATCGCTATTTATTCAAGATTTGAAAAACAAATGGGAAGAGGCGTATAGAACACAAAATAACAATTTGAATAATAAAGTTCTGTATCATACGAACGCTAACATCTCCAGCGCAATAGACAATATATTGAATAATATAAACGAAAGAAATCCAATTAGGCTAAGAGATTATACACCAAAAGTTTTAGTTAATAATGGTATAAAAAATTTGCCAATGTATGAAAACCCTTCGCATGTAAGAAAAAACATTTTAACCTCTCGAGAAGCCCAAGAATTAGGATTAGTTGTTATGCCGAAAGATCATTATCACGGGTTGGGCAAAGATTTATATATAAGAGTAATAGATAGTTTAGATGAACCTAGAGTAATATTTAAAAACAAAAACAATAAAGATTATTTGGTATTAACGACTATAAAAGATAGTCAAGGAAACAATATCATTGTTCCAATAGAAATTGAAACTACTACTAATGCAAATAATATAAAATTGGATATTAACCGAGTGAAATCTGTTTATGGCAAAGGAAACTTGAACAACTATATAAAAAGAAATATTAATCAAAAAGAATTTCAAAAAATATATGAACAAAAAAAAGAACGAGGTACGGGTCTAATTCCCGCAGCAAGTTCTTTTTCTAATGATAATATATCACAATCTGACGGCAATGTCAAATTGTACACATCATCTACTAAATATTCTATGCAAGAAGATATAAAAAATACGCAGGAACTAGAAAATAGTTCTTTTTCTTTAGATTCAAAAGCAAAAAGATATGATGATTTATTAAAAACAAATTATATTGAGTATTTTAGAAAAGATAATGGTGATGTACAAGTAAATCTGATAGATTCCAACAATAATTTAGTAAATCAGCTCGATTTATGGTCAAATACTTATGCTATTAAGCAACTTGGAGAAAATTTAGGAAACAAAATATATGAAACTGCAACAGATACAAATCAAAGACTAGATATTGGTAATGATATAAATAATTTAGGAACAGATACTGATTATTTTATGAATCACAGACCAAGCGAAGATTATGGAAACGCTTCTAATTTTGAAGAGAATATGCCTGACATTTTTGAACACCCTGAATGGTATTTGAATTTAGATGAAAAGTATAATAAAGAATCATTAAATGCATTAAAAAAAGTCCGAAATAAACCAGAAGCGGAGTTAACAATATATAGAGCAACTATTGGTAATAAAATAAATACTGGTGACTGGGTTACACCATCAAAATCATACGCTGAATATCACAATAATAGTCAGTTTGATGGAAAAGGCAATATACTTGAAATGAAAGTAAAGGCAAAAGACATACGATTTGCTGGTGATGATATAAATGAATTTGGATATTTTCCTGATGGAGATATTAGACTTTCTCAAAACAACCAAACGTGGCAAGAATATTTAGAAGAAAATTATAAATCAACTGGAACGAGGACAGAAATGAATAAAATAAAAAAAGGCTCTATTGCTCCAAAACTTACCTCTCAAGAAACAAGAAAAATAACTAATGAGATAAAAAAAGAAACACCAATCAAAAAAGTTAATCAAAAGAAAATTGAAAATAATGAAAATGCTATAAAACGTTTGGAACAAGAAAAAGATGCATTAGCCAAAAGAATAGAAGATAAAATAAAACAAAAACAACAATTGTTAAATTCTAAACAAAATAAAGATACAAAATTATCTACACAATTAAATATTCAAATATCTAATTTAAACAATCAGCTTCAAAATAGAAAATTAGACTATGATCGTAGAATTGAATATTATAAAAATAAAAATGAAAAGATGAACTCTAAAGAGTTTAAAATCCAAGAACAGCGTATAGCTAAAAAACAAGAATATATTGATCAAGCGTATGAATTAACTGAAAATATGGTCGATTGGAAAGATAAATCTGCAGGAATTAAATATCAGATAAACACAATGAAAAGAAATATGTATGATATTATGTCAAAAACAGATGCGGATAGGATTTATTCTACTTATTTTCAACCAATCTCAGAAAACAATGCTAGAAGTGAAAAGTTTATTAATTCTTATAACGATCGTATCAAGAAACTTAATTTAAGTAATAAAGAATCGATTGCTGTGCAAATGTTAGGAGAATATAAATATAATAAAGAAACTTTAATAACCGGGCCACAATTAGATCAATATATTAGCGATAATAAATTAGATTATGATAAGCTCTCAAAAGCAGTAGAAGAATTCCGAAACATTTATGATGAATTGATTGTTGAAACAAATAAAGTGTTAAAAGAACAAGGATATAAAGAAATTGAATATAGAAAAGGATATTTTCCTCATTTTCAAGAAGAAAAACCACAAAGCAAATTTGCTAAATTAGCAGAAAAAATGGGATTTAAAATTGATAAAAATCAATTACCGACAGATATTGCCGGTATGACTGAAATTTTTAAACCAGGAAAAACTTATTTTAAAAATGCTCAACAACGTTTGGGAAAAGTAACTGACTACAATGCCTTGAAAGGGTTCGACAATTATATTCGTGGTGCTGCAGACGTAATTTTCCATACCGAAGATATTCAAAAACTTAGAGCTCTAGAAACGGTTATCCGAACGCAGTATACAGATGATGCAATTCGCAAAAATATAGAGTCTATAGCAAATAACAACGACTATGATCAAGACCAAAAACAAGCATTAATTGATTTAGAGTTCGCAAAAATTAATAATCCTCTTCCTAACTTAGTAACAGAATTAAGAAATTATACGGATAGTTTGGCAAACAAAAAAGATATTGGAGATCGCGGCATGGAGCACATGTTAGGGCGTGAAACATATACCATTATGAAAAATGTACAGTCTAGAGTCAGTGCAAATATGGTTGGATTCAATATTTCGTCCGCTCTAACTAATTTTATCCCTATTACACAAGCGTGGAGTCAAGTTTCTACAAAAAATATGGCAAAAGCGATCAAAGAAAGTATTTCAAATCAATTCAGAAACGATGGTTTTGACAATTGTTCTAGTTTTTTAATTAATAGAACGAAGCAAGCAGAAAATTTATATAAAACGAAATTAGACAGCATCAATTCTAAAGCCAGTATCATTTTCGAGGCGATTGATTCCATTACATCTAATACGGTTGTTAGAGGAAAATATTATGATAATATTGACAAAGGAATGTCTCAAGAACAAGCTATTAAAAACGCCAATGAATTTGCAAAAGATATTATGGCAGGAAGAGATAAAGGAAGCATGCCAACAATTTTTAATAGAAAAAGCCCTCTTGTTAAATTGGTAACAGCTTTTCAATTAGAGGTCAACAATCAATATGGATATATGTTGAAAGATATACCGAGAGACTTAGGAGATGAGGCTAAGAAGAAGCTAGTCGGGGCTTTTATTAAGATGTTTGTAGGTGCGTGGCTATATAACAAATTTAATGAAGCTACAACTGGAAGACAGTCTGCATTTAGTCCTATTGATATTGTTAATGATTCCATTCGTAATGTAACCAATGATAATCTGTCAACATACGATAAAATATCGAATATAACAACGGAATTAGTCGGGGAATTGCCTTTTATAGGTGGCTTATTAGGCGGTGGAAGGCTACCAATTCAATCTGCTATTCCTGATATTGGAGTGACTGCCGAATCAATTACTCAATTATTTGATCCAGAGTCTAAGAAGAAGGCTATTAAAAATTTATCAAAAGAATTAACAAAGCCATTATTTTACGTTGTTATGCCGTTTGGTGGAGGACAATTGAAAAAAACGATAGAGGGTGCTTCTATGTATTTTTATGAATATCCGGGAAGTTATACCTCCACTGGAAAACTAAGATTTGAAGCACCTACTAATTTTTCCGGAGTAGCTAAAAGTTTGATATTTGGGCAATATTCTAGTAAAAGTGCTCAAGAATATTTTGATAAAGGGTATGCCCCATTAACGCAAAAACAAATAAATGAGTGGCAAGAATTAAATATAAGTTTATCAGAATACAGGAAGTATAGAACAGACCTCGCCAATTTATCTTCTATTAAATCTGATCAAGACCCTTCTGGAAAAACGATTAAGGGCTCTGCATCTGGAAAAAAAGCCTACGCTATCATGAATAATGATACTATCAGCAATAAAGAAAAAAACTATTTACTTGATACTCTAACAAGTAGCGCTTCAATAACTGTCAGCGATTTACAAAAGATTGGAAATGATGAGGAAATTTATCAGTTCTTTTTTAAATTGAACGACAAAGGAAGAAAAACTTTTATTAAGGACATAGAAGAGAAAGGATTTACTTCATATCAACTCGTGGATTTTTACACAACACAAAATGACTATCAAAATTCTTATGTTAATTTAAAAGCAAAAGAACTTGTTATTGATTATTTATTGAACTCGGACTTTAGCGATGATCAAAAGTATTATTTATATTCGAAAGAATATTCAACTGATGATAATGTGAAAATATTGTCTCTTTTTAATATAAAATCAGATAATTATTTGAATACTATAAAGTTCGCTGATGATATAAAACAAAACTACCAAGGTGATACATACACTTCTTATCGAAAAAATCAAATTCAACAATATATTAATGGATTAAACGCAACGGTTCTAGAAAAAGTTATTCTTTTTAAACAGACAGGATACTCTATAACAAATTACAAGAATATGGTTTATCAATATATAGAAAGTCTTCCATTAACTGCAATAGAAAAGCGACAGGTTTGGGAACGTTTGTATTAAAAGGAGGCGAAAAAAATGAACAATGTTAAAACCCCCAAGTATGACAATGACTTAGTATCATTCGGATATTTGAAGCGACTTCTTGATCAGCAAAATCAAAAACAAGATAAACAGTTAGAATTTTTGACTCATAACTATTCTTCTCCTCCTGTTCCCCCATATTCTGCGAATTCTACATTGACGTATGAAAATAAACTATATCGTTGTAAATCATCGAGAAAAATAGGATCATTTTCGTGGGATGATTGGGAACTAGTTTTAGACGGCAACGCATTAGATAATTTTATTACTCAAAATTTTTTGAGTTTAAAGGAAATTACTTATTCGGCGCAAAGCGACGGCAAGATCGAAACTTTTTATCAAGACACAGATCCATCCAATGAATGGTTGACATCATTAGAAAAGGAAAAACATTTAAATGATTATTGGCGTGTGCAGAAAGACGATGCTTATGAAAATTATGTTTATACTAAAATCAATTTATCTCCTTTGCAGTATGATTGGAAAAAAATTGATGTTCCTTTTGTTGTTTTCGATGTTGGCACAGGTCACAAAAGCATCTACTTAAAAAAACCGGAATCATATTTAAAAAATGATTTATGGAGATTATCGAAAGAAGATCTGTCTCTCTTTTCTGGTTTTCAAGAAGGGGACTATGTTTATGCAAAACAAAGTTCTTCTATTTTTGCAATTGATGATTGGGAAAAACAAAATGATAGTATCTCTTTAAAATATTTTGATACTTATTTTTATAGTATTCAAGAAATCGATAAAAGGACAGAAATTATTAATCAAAAAATTGCAGCAGATATTTTAAAATCAGAAGGAGCAATCAAGCTGTACGCAAGTCAAACATATACAGAGAGAACTACCACTACTGTTTTAGAAAAAACAATCAGCGAACAAGGAGAAAAGGTAACAGAATTAGAGCAGGTGGTTGAAGAAACTACCGACCATATTGCATCGTTAGATGTGCAAGCCGATTCGCTTGCGGCAGTAGTTGCTACCAAAGTTGGCGCAAACCAAATTGCCACAAGCCTTAACATGACTCCACAATCAGCAAAAATCAAATCGAGTCTATTAGCCATCGAAGGGTATACTTCGATTAATGAGGGATTCGCGATTGATGAAGAAGGGACCGCACACATGAAAAACGGTGTTGTTGAAGGTGGTATTTTAAAACTTGTTGATGGTGCCGAATTGGTTAGCGAAAAAGGTTTATTGACCAATTTGCAATTTGTTGGTACAGGAAGGAAGAATTCTCAAAAAAGTATAACAGGTGAGTTTAACGAATTAGGTTTTTCCCCAAACGATGGGAGTGATTTAACTACTAATTTACGTAATGAATTAATTTTTAATGCAGAAATTCCAGCCGATTTTATAGTAGAAAAAGCGACAATTCGTCTTCACCACGCTCCTGTCAATTATGGTTACGAAGATGATAGTGGTGTTCATTATTTTTGGGGTTACTCTAGAAAACTAAAGTTATATAAAACAACTGATATTAGTGACTATTATAGAAAAAGTTTTCTGTTTTCGAGTTCGGAAGAAACGGAAAACTTTTCTTACGAAGAAATTTCTGGTGCTTTTGGAGCAAATGGATTTACTGCCAGTATACCAAGTGATTCCTCACATACAGTTCAAGAAGTAGTGTCGACCGACATTTCTTCTAGTTTAATTAGCGGCAAACTTAATCGTATTCGCATTGCAAGTGCCGATGACCCTCCTAGTTATGACGGAAATGAGTGGTATGGAAATGCTAAAGCGTGTGCAGAAAAAACAGGAATTTGTATGGCTGTTCTGAATGTCATTGGATATAAAAAATTTGAAGAGGGAGTGTGAAAAATGAATATTTATAATATTAAAGTTTATTTTGCAAGCGGGAGAATTAGCTATAAAATCGGTACTTTAATTAAGGGAGATTATAATTCTAGTAAATTAGTTTTTGAATTTGATGATGACAGTGGCGTTAAAATGTTTGAATTATTGAAACCGGACGGTACAACAAAATGGATTAAAGAAATCATAAATAATGAAATTATTCTTACAGATACTGATGAACTGAATAAAACAATTCCTTTATTGAGTCAAGAAGGAACGTATATTTTTGAAATTGCAAAATATGACAATAATAGTAAATTGACGTCTGTTAAAGGAAAGTTTAAAGTAATAGATGAACAAGTAAATAATTCTGATATAGAATTAGAAGAAACGAGTAAAACTGAATTTGATGAGCTAATTAATGATATTATTCAAAGCATTCAAGAGAGCGAAAAGCAAGCATCATATGCTCAACAACAAGGTGATTATGCTAAATCCAAAGCAGAAAGTGTAATATTAGCAACTGATGCAGCAAGTGCTATTATTGACGAGTTCTCGAATGATTTAGATCAATATACTTCTACATTTGATTCGAATGCCACCACCAAAACAAATGAATTTAATGCAAACTGCTTGGAAAAGATAGAAGAGTACAATGATAATGCCACTACCAAAACAAATGAATTTAATGCGAATATCACTAGTATGAGGCAGCAAATTAATGATTGTTATAATAATATGCCTATGAAGAATATTGTAGATTTCCCTGCTAACATTACTGATAGTGCAAATTTTGATGTTGAACAAGTCATTGTTGCTGGAAAATCATCTCAGCAATCAACGCCAAGTCCAACATCACCGCAAGAAATCGAATCAATAAATTCATATAACTTGTTTGATAAAGAAAATGTTAACGTTATTAACGGCTACATTCAACCGTCGACGGGTAAAATTCTTGGCTCGTCGAACGACAAGTGTTTATATGTTTCAATTGAAGGAGGCAAAACTTACACGGTTTCAAAAATTTTAAGCGGAATCTTTAGAATTGGCTTTACCGATTCATTGCCAGCAATCAATTCGACTTGTAATCCACTAACTTATGACAATAACGTTCAATCGTTAACGTTGAAATCAAATGCAAGTAATAATTATTTAGTCGTTGACTATTTTGTTAATAACAATCCGGCACAAGAACAAGACATTCTCAACAGCATTGTTATTGAAGAGGGCTCTATTGCACATGATTACATGCCTTATAAAACGGCTATTTCAATAAAATCTACTCAAAATATTCAACAAAATATAGTCAACGTTGATTTAGCTGAAAATGAAGCCCGTTCTGCCGGCAATGTGGAGGACCAAGTCATTTTGCAAAATAAAAATGTCAAGCTAGTTCAAAAGACTGGAAAAATTGTTCTCGACGGAAGCTCGGACGAGAATTACTTGTATGTTTCAAACAATTCTGTGAATGGATATTCGCAAATCAATTATCGAAATAAAATCGATAATATCGACAATTCAAATAGCGGGTCAAATGTTATTTGCTCACATTTTAAATATTATGTATCAGCGCACCAAAATATAAAGCAAGATCAAGGAATTAGAATAGTGGAAGCATCTACTCCGTTCGTTTTCTCAATTCCTGAAACGCTCGCTAATTCTGTGGAGACATTTCGAAGTTGGCTAAGCCAAAATCCAATTACGATTATTTATGGAATAACCGACGAAGTAGAAGTTGATTTAGGAGTAACAGCAATGCCTCGTACATACAAAAATACTACTAATATTACATTGTCTGCTAAACTCGATACAACTATGAATTTGACTTATGTGCAAGACATTAATACAGTAATTCAAAATTTAACGAGTTCAAGTTCTTCAACGATTGTCGAGGAGAATTAGTTATGAAACTATTGAATAAATTATCAGAGATGATCAGTAATATTTTGCTTGCAAGTTTAGATAAAAAACTTGATGACATCAGAAACGATATTAAACAAGATATCAAAAAAGTTGACGAATCTTGTTCAAAAAATTTTCTAGTTCAATTTTTGCAAAGAGTAGAAGAGCAAGAGAAAATTGACGAAGTAGAATATGAACGATTTTATGAAGTTTATGATCATTACACAAAAGATTTGCATTTGAATTCTTATATTCATAGAAAAGTTGAAAAATTAGAGAAAGAAGGGAAATTATAATGGAAATTATTAGTTATATTATTGAAAATCGGCTAGTTTTAGTGCCTGTCCTTTATATTTTAGGGGAGTTTATTAAAAGAACTGAATTTATTAAAGACAAATTTATTCCTTTGATTTTATTGTTTTTTGGGATTGTTATTTCGCTTGCTATGGGAGGAGATGCAGCAATCAACAACATTATTCAGGGAATTTTAGTGGCAGGAACAACTGTTTTAGGAAATCAAATTGTTAAACAAAGTCAGAAGGAGGAATAAAAATGAAATTTTTTACTTTTGGTATGGAAACAATGCGCATCACGCAAAATTACAATGGTAAGGCGAGCCACTACAATCATTCACATGGTAATCCCGCGGATTATCCAATTGACGTAGCTGGCGCTGGAAGTGGCCAGTCCGCTTATTTTGCAACTGTCGATATGAAGGTCGTTGCAAAAAGAGGAGAAGGCAATTCTGCAACAAACACGATCTGGCTAGAAACAACAGAAAAAGTTAAAACTCCGGCATTCGAAGACATTGCCTGGCTTACTTTGACACATTGGAACGATGATTCTATCACTTCAAAATATAAAGTAGGGGATGTGATTAAATCAGGAGAAATTATTTGCTACGAAGGAACTGATGGTGCTTATGCAAACCATCTTCATTTGACTTGCGGTCGAGGTCATTGCGACAATTGGTTAAAAAATGATAAGGGCTCATGGGTAATGAGCGGGCAATCGTTACAACCAGAAAAAGTAATGTATATAGACAAAGAGTTTACAAAGGTCGTTGATACGTGCGGTTTGACTTTTCAGGATAAGCCAAAAGATGCACCGAAAGATAGCTTTTTACCTGAAAGAGGATGGCTACAACGTGGGGATCGCGGAGAAAACGTTGAAAAGTTGTGCCAATTCATGTACGACACTTTCCCAGCATATGAGAGAACATTAAAACGCGATAAAGCAAAGCTGCTTGGCGATTATTATGGAGAAAACATTGAAGCATGGATTAAAGAGTTCCAAAAAAGAACTAATCTCGAGCAAGATGGATGCGTTGGGCCGCTCACTTTAGCAAAATTAAAAGAATACGGATTTAAAGAATAAAATAGAGTCTAGTCTATTGCGGCTAGGCTCTTTTTTTATGCTCGAATATTGACTTAATACTCGATAATTGCTATAATCATTTATATAAAAACGACTTTAGTCATTTCGACTCGGTCGTTTTTGCCGTTTAAAAAGACAAAAATGTTTCTTTTTTTAGGAGGATTTATGAAAAACGAAAATATAAAATCGAAGTCGAAATTGGTACAACATACGTAGAATTATATGCTAATAAAAATTCGTTAATTGAATTTCAAGATGTAAAATTTGACGAAATTGTTAAGTTTTTTGAGAAAATTGCAAATTCTCGTGAACTATCATTTAATTATCAAAATTCTATTTTTGTTGATAAATTAAACAAAAGAGAAGTGGAATTATTAGAAAAAAATTGTGTGCATATCAAATCTTGCGTTTTTTGCAAAACTCGATATCCTATTTATCAAGTACGAAATCAGTTAAACAGCAAAATTTATATTTGTAAAAAACATCTTGTGCAATTATCAAAATATTTAAAAGAGATATGGAAATGTCCGCATCTCTCTTGAGAAAGAATTTGACCATTGAAAAAATCATCTAAACATCATATAATATAAAAATGAGGTATAGGTGAAGTAAAAATGGAAGAGGCAGAACAAGTAGTTTATATTTATATGGATGACTCTGGGAGAATGTCGCATGCTGATAGGTGCTGTTCTTATGGAGGAGTATATTTCAAAAATAGAAGTGATAGGGATAATTTTAAAAGACATTATCTAGATATTATAAAAGAAAGCAAATGCAGTTTCTGCGATCAAGACAAAATGAATTGTTCCAGAAATTGTCCAGAAATAAAGTCACATTCTACAAATACAAAATTCAGAAGAAGAATTGTTAATTTGATAAAAAACAGTCAATATGCTAATTCATATGCAACAACAGTATATACGCGAAGAATTCCATCAGAAGTCCTTCGAGTAAAACATTCAAGAGGTAGAAGAGCAGATTACTATCAAAAGAGGGTAATCAAGGAAATTATTAAAAGGCTTATAACTGAAAAAACTATCGATCCATATAAACCCTTAAAATTAATTATCAGAATTGACGAGAGTCCTACTGCAACAGATGGATTATATAGATTAGAAGAAAGCATAATAGAAGAATTTATATATGGTATAACGAATTTTGATTACGGTTGTACATTTCCTCCTATACTTTTTGGTGGATTAAAATTAGATTTAAAATATGTGGACTCTAAAAAAGAAACATTAGTACAAGCATCAGATTTTCTTATCGGATATGTAAATGCTGCTTTGTCATGGAGACCAGAAAATACAAAGTTAAATTTTGTAGATGTGCAATTATTTTTCTAAATAAAAAGGACTGACAAAGTCAGCCCTCCAATTGAGGTGGCGTATTTAAAAGATACGCTTAAACTCTCGTTCACAACTCAATTGTACACCAGTCAGGGATTTCTCCCTCGGTATATACATAATAACATAATTTTGATATTTTGTCAAAAAAATTATCATGTACATTAAAATTATATGTAAATTAGTCAAAAATAAACCATTATTTATAATTCCTTTTGAAAATATCTTCGAATTTTAAATCAGGATAAGTCTTTTCAAACATGGCTTGTCCTTTTTTGTGCCAAAAATCATTGAATTCTTTGTCGTCTTGATATTTCTCGTGGCAATTCAAACACATCCTCAAGCATAACCCATACTTAATTGAATTAGGTCTATTTTTACCTCTGAAAATTTCGTGCCAAGTCAAGTGATACGAAGAAGAGCAGAAATAGCATTTTTTTGCATCGCTCGTAAATAAGCTAAATCGTTTTTTCTCCAATTTGACTAGTTTATTTGATTTCTTTTTCATTTTTCGAGTGTTTTTTGACTTATTATCGTTATTATCAGCAGCATTTCTTATTTGACTGTTATTTGATCTCTTTTTCATTTTCTGAGGAGTTTTCGCAGAGTTTTGCAGAGAACTTGAAGAACTCTGTTTGTATTCTTTATAAGGGCAGTTTTTACAATCCTTGAATGAAATTAGTTTATTTGTTTTTCTACATTCTAATTGTCTATTTAATTTGATTTTTAAGTGTTTACAATTATTCATAAAATAACCTCTTTCTAAAGGTTATCGTGTATGTGCAAGTTCCTCTGTCCCGATATCCGTTAATAATGCTTTTCCACGATTATCTGGCATCGTAAATCGTTGATTTAAATAACGAAGAGCCGCTGCCATTTCACCATTAGCTCCGCCATACTGTTCTACTAAATAGCGAGCCATTCTCAAGTCTTTTTTCTTAATATCTACTGGATACTGTAATCTTTTTTCATAAGCCCACATCTACATAACCCCCATTTCCCAAGGCCAAGTTCCTTGTTCCCAACTAAATCTGTTTGCATCAGATAATGCATTCCATTCCATAGGACCAAATTTTTCCTCGTATCTTTGAATGGCTTCATTTGCTGCTTGACGATATTGATTAAATAAAGCAATTGCTTGTCGATCCTCTGGGAACACATCCAAATAAAGCCTTAATTCATGAGATGCAAATGTTAATTCGTTGACCGCAAGCAACATTTCTGCTTGTTCACTATTGGGAATTAAGCGATTTGGTTGATAATTTTTATAAGGGTCATATAAATTAGCAAATAAGTTTCCTCGAATATAGCCTTCGTAGCTATTTAAAAAAGGACTATTTTGGTTTGTATTCATATTAGAATTCATATTTAGCATAGTACCTTGTATCGTTGTATTAAAGTTCCAATTTGGCATCATTGGATTTTGATTTGAACCAATCGCCCGATCCGGATAAATAGCGATAGAATCGTTTGTATAGTAATTAGGTTCCAATCCATAATCATTTCTCATATTTCTTTCTCCCTCCATTTTAATATATGTCGAAAACCTAGCGGGGAATGGGCAGGGACCTAGGAAAGAAAAAGTTAATAGAGAGAGCGTAAATAATTTACCTCTTCTAATTCGCTAAGAGTAACAAATTGATAGCCTTCTTCTTTCAATTTTGGAATTAAAATAGAAAGAGCATCGACAGTTCGTTTATGATTATCGTGAAGAAGAACGATTTTTCCATCTTCTGCTACTTCTAAAACGTCTTCGGCAATTGCCCTTGGTTGTTTCTTCTTCCAATCTTTTGGGTCGATATCCCATAAAACGATATTTAAGTCAGTAGCAGAACGAATTTTTTGATTGATAGAACCATAAGTAGGTCGTAAGTAACGAGGTGTTCTTCCGGTAATTTGTTCAATTTTTTCTTGTGTCGCATCAATTTGCCAGCGAATATCTGAAATAGAGAGACGACTTAGCCATTTATGATTATAAGAGTGGTTTCCGATTTCATTGCCAAGAGATACGGCATTTCTGATTACGTCTTGATACATATCTACTTTATTTCCTAAGACAAAGAAAGTTGCAACAGCATTTTCTCGTTTTAATATTTCCAAAATATCAGAAGTATAAGCCGTTGGACCATCATCAAAGGTGAGAGCGATGACTGGTTTGGTGGGATCAATGAGATTATCGATGACCGGAATTTCTTCATTTGATAAAACTTCTGCCTCTTCTTTTCCTAGTTCCAATCGAAATGGGATACTACTGAGAGGAAGTGTTAGAGTAAGATAGCGAGAAGATGAGTGATCCAAAAGGTCTGCTTCCTCAAAATAAAGAATTAATTCTTGTGGCTGGAGCGAAAAAGAGACATTATTTTTCAAAGAATTTTCACAGATTTCTTCTAATTTGTGTAAATTGATATCATTTTTATAACGTTTCAGCAACTCCTGCTTTACAAGAGAAGCAAAAGAAGAAAATTTCTCTTCTAAGATAACGTCTTCTAATGTTAAAAAACATTTTTCTTTTTTGTCGTAGACCCAAGAAAATACACTTTCTTTCGGTTCTACGAAGGAGTAATCGTAAATATAAGTAAAAAGAGTTACATTCACCCAACGCTTCTGATAAACGGCATAACGATAGTCCATGTTCAATTCTGGTTGAAGCGTATTAATCTTAGAGACATTTTCTTGAAAATCTTGGTAAACACTTCCCACATGTCGAGTAATTATTTTATCCAAAGCAAAAATATGGGTAATGGGGTAATGCATACTAATCATTCCATTTTCTCCTTTTTCCATGATCATTCCAACAGAATCTTTTTTACTTTGGCAGCCAGTAATTAAAACAAGAATAAGGAACAAAAACCCAATTTTTCGCATAGTATCACCTTGTAAATTATATGTGAAGCACCAGGAAAAAAGCGAAAAAGTATTGTCATAAGGAAAAGAAAAGAGTATAATTCTTTCCATAAAAAGGAGGAGACTATGAAAAAATGGATTCCTTATTGTTTGGTTATTCTGTGGTGC
>CALVKE010000078.1 GCA_944332535.1 uncultured Bacilli bacterium | reverse complement strand
CGATTTTTCTGCTTTTCTTTCTTATTCTCTCGTTAGTTCAGAAACTAGTTCTCCATCTACTTTTAATAATACTTTATCTACGTCATAATTATCAAAAATAGAATACTGAATGGTATATTCTACTTCTTCTAAAATAGAATCCCCTCCAAAAATAGCATTACTTAAATTAAGAGAGAAAATATTATCTTCTACCGAATAATCTAATATTGTCGTTTTACTATTTAAATAAGACATCAAATTCTCTTCATGAATATAAGCACTAGCTAAATTATCAATAATAATTTTAATCTTATCTCGATCATCATTTAAATATTTGGTAACAGGAACATAATAATTATTATTACTAATCTTATCGAGATAATAGATCGTCACCTTTTGAATTCCATTTCGATTCGTAATATCGTAAACTTTATTAATTCCAAAATCACGTGTTAATTCTTGCTCTAATACTTTCCCAGACTTCGGAAGCTTTAAAAGTGGAGAACCCTCTACTTGGATTTGAACCGAATCCACCTCAGGTAAGGCCGTAACAGAATAAACGATTGCTTCAACCATTCTCTCTTCTAATTTTTCTTCTCCCTCTAATAATTGCTTAGAAAAATTTAAAATAGCGCTTTTTCCATCCACTTTTACTCCTAAGACAGAAGTCGCCTCCGGAATCACTCCTCGCAGTCCATCAGGAAGCTTTTTCGAAGAATTGATTTTCAAATAATCCAAAACAGTTGAAATCTGTTGTTCTATAGAACTATCTTCTAAAAAAATATGAAATTTTACCAAATAGGAATTATCTCCTAATAAATAGATTTCTTGGTTTGTCGTATTCGAAGTATATTCTACCTCTACATCTCCTCCTATGTATCTATCGTTAATTTTCGTTGGTATTAAGTATATTACAAACAAGGTAAAAAGAGAAAAGGTAGTGATAAGAATTTTTCGTAAGGCTTTTTTTCTTAGCATCATTTCACCTCTATCCTAGAATATGAAAAAACCGTACAAAATAGTACGGTTTATAATGATATTTCTTTCGATTTTAACAATTCCACAACAGCACCGCTTCTTCCTTTCACTCCAAGTTTTTGGATGACGTTAGAGATATGATTTCGCACTGTTTTTTCACTTATTTTTAATTGAATAGCAATCTCTTTGGTAGTTCTATTTTCAACTAATAAATCAAAGACTTCTTTTTCCCTAGCTGTTAAGATTTGTCGTTTCACCTTTTTCACATCCTTTATTTTTCTCCTACTTAACTATAGTATTTTATGTGAGGAAAAAATAAAGGGTTAGGCAATTCGTCTAATCAGAGGCAAATTTTATCGTAATATACATTTTTGTATCAAATTCTTCTTGAATAGTCTTCATCATGTCGTTAGCTAAATTAACATCGTGTTCTCGTTTTGCAACAACTACTTTAATGGTAGAGTTATCCATCTCGACAAAGTTATCTACTTTATAAGTATTTTTTAACTTCTCTTCTATTTTTTCTTCTTGCCCTTGCAAGCTCGTAAGGAGTTTAATTTGCTCGTACGCATCATTTTTTTCTTCGGCTGTTTTGCTGGTATCCGTCATCATGACTTCTAATTCACTAATTTCTTTTAATACCGCTTCCTCGTGACTTGCACGAAGCGCTACAATCTCTTCACTTTCTTCAATCGTTACTTGGATATCGTCCGTATCGTTTGTTTCATTAAGTGTTTCTTCGGTATCCTGATAATTAGAATTATTTTGAAGTAACAATTCGTTTGGCATGGTAATATAGTAAACGCTTAATACTAAAATTAAACTAAAAAGTGTTAAAAACCACATACTTTGTTTATTCATATCTATTCTCCCCTTCTACCAAAATATATGATGGATAAAGGGGAATATTCCTAGTTTGAAAGAAAAGAAAGAACCTCTTGAATCGTCTTGGAAAAATCCTCGTAATCTACCAAAAACCAGATAACAGGAAGTTGATGACGAAAATAAGTATATTGTCTTTTGGCATAACGTTTAGAATTTCTCTTAATAGCATCTAACGCTTCTTCTAAAGAGCATTTTCCATCAAAATAGGGAAACAATTCTTTATAACCAATAGCAGTTAAGACCGCTTTACTACGAATATGCGAATCGTATATCTTTTTGGCTTCTTTCAATAAGCCTTCTTCTACCATTTGATCAACTCTTTTTTCAATTTTTGCGTATAGCTGAGCTCGATCCGTAGTAAGTCCAATCACCCGAAAATCATAAAGAGGACGAGGAGGACGAGCGGGAAAAGAATTTTGCTTTGCTTTTTCTAAAAAACGCTCTAGACGTCTTCGATTATTGGGGTGAATCGAACAAGAAGGATCGATCGAAAGAGCCTTTTGATAAAGTTCCTCCGTCGTATACGCAGAATAATCGCAAGAAGTCGTCTCTTCTTGAAAATCAAAATCATAAAGAGCTGCTTTAATATAAAAACCGGTGCCACCAACTAATATTACATTTTTTCCTTTGGCAAAAATCTCCGCAATTACTCTTCGTACATCTTTTTGATAATCATAGACACTATAGTCTTCCCAAGGATCTTTGATATCAAATAAATGATGGGGGATTCCAACTTTTTCTTCTTCTTTAATTTTCGCCGTTGCAATATCAAAAGTTCGATATACTTGCATCGAATCGGCGTTCACGATTTCTGCATTTAACTGATGAGCAAGAGCAACACTCATTGCCGTTTTTCCCACTCCAGTAGGTCCTACTATTACATAAATCATAATTTTGCACCCTTTCTTTTCTTCAATTCTTTTAACGGTAATGTCTCCCCTATTCTTTTCGATAAATCATAATAATCATATTCTCCTTGACAAGAACCACTGGCTAAGTTACAAGCAAGATTTTCAAATTCTATTAAACTTTTCGGAAAAAAGTCGTAATAGCCAATCTCTGCTTTTATCGTTCGCTTTAAAACAAACTTCCGTTTTCTTGTCAAATTTTCTAAAAAAGGACGATACGTATAATAAAGGCTCCCGGCTTGAATAAGTGCACCACTAATGTCACAAACTTGAGTACTTTTACTCTTATATTCCATTACTTTTGGATAAAAGCAACACAAATCTCCCGGAAAATACCAAGTGCTAGTAGCAGAAAATTCTTCCGAAGAAATTAACTCCATTAACTCTGAAATAGGCAAAGAAGCATTCTCCTGGATTACTCTTCTAGAAATTCTATTAGAAGATAAATCTACCAAAAGTTGTTCTCGCAGTTTATCTTCCCTTTCTTGATCGTCCTTTGTAGCTTTCCAATTTTCATCAAAAAAGAAAATATCTTCTGCCCAATCAAATGATTCCATCTTCTAATTCCTTCTTTCTACTTTACTAATCTGCAGCACGTTTAAAAAGCTTTTCTAATTCATAATTACTATAGGTGATAATGGTCGGTCTTCCATGAGGACAAGTAAATGGATTTTCACAGTTTCGAAGACGTTCTAACAGCACTTCCATGTCCTTGAATTCAATATGATCGTTTGCTTTAATACTTTTCTTGCAAGCAAGAGTAATAGCAATTTTTTCACTAAACTTATAAGAATCAAAGTCTTCTGTTACCACAATAATATCGATAATTTTACGAATAGAATCTTCTAAACTTGTTTGTGGTAACCAAGCTGGTACGCATCGAATAATTAAAGTATTTAATCCAAATTCCTCAAACCCGAATCCTAAAGAGTCTAAAATAGAAAAATGTTGCTTTAACAAAACGAATTCATTAGCTGGAAGTTCAATCGTAATTGGAAACAATAAATCCATTTGGTGTCTTTCATGGCTTCCAAGCTCTACTAAAAACTTTTCGTAGTTAATTCTTTCGTTGGCAGCGTGTTGATCAATCACGTACATACCGTCTTCATTTTCTGCGACAATGTAGGTTCCATGAACCAAACCAACCGGAAACATCTTTTTGATGCGAGGAGTAGATGCTTTTTCAGGAAACTCTTGTGTACTCTTCTCCTCTTCATAAGGAGCATCCTCATCCTCTACATGATATTCAAAAGAAAAGCTTTCTTTTTCATAAGGAACAGGAACTCTTTCTGCTGTTTGCACTTCTTCTTTTTGCTTTTCTTTCCAATAACTTTCAAACAAACGATCCTCTTCTTCTTTAGTAAATATTTCTTCTGTTTTTATTTCTGGAATAAGAGTCAATTTCGTAAGTTGTTCTTGAATTAAAGAACGGACAAGTTCCTTTAAGCTCTCTATTTTAGAAAATTTAATATCCATTTTCGTTGGATGAATATTAATATCGATTAAAGAAGGATCCACCTCGATCGCCAGTACAATAATTGGATATTTATCCGCAGCAATATAAGTATGATACGTATCTACAATCGTTTTGTTAAGCTCGTTATTACGAATAATTCTTCCATTTACTAGCGTCGTAATAGAATTTCTTGTTCCCTTGACTACTTCTGGATAAGAAATATAACCATGAACAGCATAGTCATCGTTTTCCCCTTCTATTGCAATCATTTTTTTCGCAATCGCAAGTCCATAAATAGAATGAATTACTTTTAATAAATTACCAGAACCATCCGTTTGTAATAGTACTTTATCGTTATTCGTCAAAGTAAAACGGATATTGGGATAGGATAAAGCCATTTTATTGACATAATCCAAAGTATAAGAAAGTTCGGTGTATAAATTCTTTAAATATTTTAAACGAACCGGTGTATTATAAAACAAATTACGAACAGTAATGGTTGTCCCTGGATGTAAATCGGCAGGTTTTACTTCATCTACTACACCAGCGTTAACAATCACTTCCCATCCTTCTTCTTTGTTACATGTTTTTAATACTAAATTAGAAACAGAAGCAATAGAAGGAAGGGCTTCTCCACGAAACCCAAGAGACTCAATATGAAATAGATCGTCTTCTGAAAGCAATTTACTAGTAGCGTGACGACAAAAAGCAAGCATCGCATCTTCTCGATCCATTCCAACCCCATTGTCCTGTACACGAATCATTTTTACTCCCGAATCTTCTAAATCAATCCGAATTTCATCACTTTTTGCATCGATGGAATTTTCCACCAACTCTTTTACAACATTCATGCATTTTTCTACGACCTCTCCTGCGGCGATTTGATTCGCAAGGATTTCGTTCATTACTTTAATTTTTCCCATACAAATCCCTCTTTGTTATTATTATACAATAAATTAACCAAAGAAAAAAGTTAAGAATTTTTATTTTCTTAACTTTCGGTAAGGAAGAGGATAATCTTCCGCAATTAAATCGTCAAATACATCCAATAAGTATTCATCCTCTGCGATACGCTTCTTTCCGCTTAGAAAAACTTCAAAAGCTTGCTTCTGACTTGGCTTGAGGTCTAACCTTTCATAAGAAGAAAAAGTAGGAAGCAAACGGTCGGCAGGAAACGTACCAGAAGAAAGTGCATATAAAATCATGTTAATTAAACTTGCCTTATCATAATACTGAAATTGATCTTTTAAAGAATACATAGATTCCATTAAAATCAGGTCGGTATTTACAGCAAAAGGAACTTCATCTTTTGGAACCCTGGCAATACTTCCGACCAGGTCATCAACAAATGCATAATTAAAATCAATAAAATGGATATCTAAATTGGCATCTATTAATATGTTAGAATAAGTAATATCTCCGGATACAACACCCGCTTGATGAAGATTTCTCTCAATTAACAGTAACTGACGAAAAAAAGACAAAATCTCTCGATCATTATACAAAGACTCGTATTTACGAAAAGACGATAATGGATACGCATCCTTCACATTCTGTTGACTATAAACCAAAAAACCATAAATAAGCACTCGATACAATTCTATTGGAAAGATAGCTCCCTCTACTTTCTTTTTCTTTAACGCTTTTAATACCATCACTTCATCATCAAACGCCTGTTTTAATAGTTTCCCATCTTTCATCATTCGAATACAGGAACAATAAACTTTTGGAAGTTCATCGTACGTTTGAGGAAACATATATTTCATTGTTATCTCTTCTTTCTTTTTCCTAAAAAGGGATTAGATTTCGCAGGTAATTCATACCTCTGTGAAATAAGTACATCAAATAAATCAAGAAAATAATCATCCGATAAAGGAAGGTGAAAACGACGAATTTCGTCCAATCGTTTCTCGATCTTTTCAGGCAATAAATATCCTCTTGTATCCAAAAATGGTAAATCTTGATAACGGACAGTACCCATATACATAAAAGAGGCAATAATCATCTCTAATAGTAAAATACGATCCGTAATCGATACAACATCATAAGGAGAATAAG
Source organism: uncultured Bacilli bacterium (assembly GCA_944332535.1). Taxonomy (GTDB): domain Bacteria; phylum Bacillota_I; class Bacilli_A; order RF39; family UBA660; genus MGBC162581. Next base: position 850 of record CALVKE010000078.1, on the reverse strand, counting down.
AATGCTTTTCCCAAACATCCATATATTCCGGAAGTAAACAATCAACATCATCATAATAACCGCCAGTGGTATTTTCTAAAACGGCATCATCGAAATCTGAAAAAAAATAATTCAATTTTTCGTTTACCAATAGATTTTCCTCTAAAACATCCGCATAATAGATTCCGTTTTGATGAAAAGTTTGAATTGTTTCAAAGATACGGCGAAAAAATTGCAAAAATTCTTTGCTTGAAAATTCATCCTTCCACTTCCACAATTCGGTAAAACAAGAATAATTTTTTTGATAAAACATATCGTAAAAATAACGAGTTTTTTCTCCCTCTAAATAATAAATCGTTCTTGGCAAAATAGCATGAGCCAATTCCTTTGCAGTTAAAAGGCGCATCCTTTCTACATTATTTTCTGTAATTTCTTTCAGTAGCTTAGAATCATTAAAATAGAAAAGATTGTCCCTTTCTTCCATATTTTTCAAAGAAAGAAAAACGTTTGGATCCAGTCTTTCCATTGGCATCTCCCCCGCTCAAATAGTAGCAATAGGATACCACAAAACAAAGGAAAAAGCAAGAAAAACCTGCTTATTCCCCTTCCTCCATTCCTTCTAAAAAAGAAATTAAGTTTTCAACTACCGTTCGGTTCGATAAAACCGCTTCCAATTCTTCGTAGGATGCTTCCTTCATCTTTTTCAAAGATCCAAATTTTTTCAAAAGTTCCTTCTTTCTTGTAGGACCAATTCCCTCTACTAAATCAAGAACCGAAGAAAGACTTCCTTTACTTTTAATATCCCGATGATAAGAAATGGCAAAGCGATGAACCTCTTCTTGCATTCTGGAAAGAAATAAAAATAAATTAG
>CALVKE010000077.1 GCA_944332535.1 uncultured Bacilli bacterium | reverse complement strand
GATTGTGAAATGGCAGTATATACTCTTAGTACTTTATTGGAGACATTAAAGGATAAGAATAATAAGATTAAAAAAGTAACAGAAGATATTTTGCATGAATATGAACGTTTTTTAGAAATTAGTAAAGAGCAATTACAAGAAAATGGAATTTCTCTTTCTCCTAGTAGCTTTACTGCTCGAATGGCCTCACACATGGGGATTAAAAAGGAAGTAAAAGACGATAATAGTGATAGTAGTATGGCAGATATGTTGATTAAGGGAATTTCCATGGGTAGTATCGATATGGAGAAGAAAATAAAAGACTATGAAAAAGAAGTGGATAAAGAACAGCTTCATATTGCGAAAGCCTTTTTGAAATTTCAAGAAGCATCTATTCAAAAGTTAAAAGAATATCTATAAGACCGAAAAGGTCTTTTTTTTGTTGCGAAAGTTTGTTCGTAGTTGTATAATTGGATTAGGTGATGCGCTTGGAGCGAATTATTTTTCATATTGATGTAAATAATGCTTTTTTATCGTGGACGGCGGTTGATATGCTTCGTCATGGAAGCAGTGTGGACATTCGAACGATTCCCTCTGTTATTGGAGGAGACGAGGAAGCTCGAAAAGGAATTGTTGTTGCCAAAAGTCCAGTTGCTAAAAAGAGAGGAGTAAAGACGGCGGATCCTCTTTATTTGGCAAGAAAAAAATGTCCTGGACTGAAAGTGTTTCCGGCGAATCGAGCATTATATAAGAGAGAGTCGGATTTGCTGTACCGCTATTTTTGTACGCTTACTCCCGTGGTAGAACGTTTTTCGATTGATGAGTGCTTTCTAGACTTTTCTGGCACTTCTTTACTGTATCAAGATTATATGCAACTTGCTGAGGATATTCGAAGTTATGTGAATCAACATTTCGGGATTACGATTAATATCGGAATAGCAAGAAATAAACTTTGTGCCAAAATGGCCAGTGATTTTGAAAAACCAAATAAGATTCATACGTTATTTCCCGAAGAAATTGAGAAAAAGATGTGGCCTTTGCCGGTCGATGATCTTTTTATGGTCGGGAAAAAGAGTGCTTCCGTTCTTCATCAACTAGGAATCCATACGATTGGTCAATTAGCAAAGTGTGATCGGTATTTTCTTTCGAAGTATTTTAAAAGTTTTGCTTCCACCATGATTGATTATGCTAATGGACGAGATTCTTCTTTGGTTCAAGAACATATCCCTAAAGAAAAAAGTATTAGTACGACAGAGACGTTGGCGGAAGACGTTTCCGATTTATCTCAATTAAAAGAAGTATTACTCTATCAAGCGGATCGATTAGGACGTAGTCTTCGTAAACAAAAAAAATACGCTGGAAATATTGCAATTATTTTAAAAAACAATCAGTTTATTAGTTATTCTCATCAGAGAATGTTACCGTCTCCTACTAATGTAACCGGAGATATTTATAAAATTAGTTGTGAATTATTAGAAGGGACTTGGAGGAGGGACCCGATTCGTTTAATTGGAATTCGCTTGGGTAGTTTACAGGATGAGGCAGTAAAACAAGTTTCTTTATTTGAACAAGAACAAGACATTCACGCCGAAGAGTTACAAGAAGTAATCGATCAGATTAATGAGAAGTATGGAAATTTAAAGGTTATGCCGGCCAGTATGAAAAAAATTTCAAAGGAATAAGGAATAGCTCTTGCTATTCTTTTTGTTTTGCTCTATTCTTAAAAGTGAAAGGGTAAAGGTGAGTATGGAAAATTATAAGGCAGTAGGAAAAAGAAAAGGGGATTTATCTTTTGAAGAAGAGGTATTAACAAGGGAAGAAGTTCGTTTGATTGGGCAGATTGTGAATGGAGAAGAAGTTACTTTCTCTCAGTGGCGACAAGCCCTATCGGCTTTTTGTAAAGCGATTAAGTATTATTCGTTTTTGGAGCATTCTTCTATGGTTTATCATGGAATAGATTTACTATTGAGCAGTGATCTTTCTTCTTCTGAGAAGCAGGAGGCGTTATTATCGATTCGGGATTATTTAAGTAATCGAAAGAAGAGACTAGCGAAAGAGGAAAAAAGTGAAAGAAAGAATTTGTCCCGAGCTGTTCAATTTGTTGATATGTATTTACCAACATTTGCCCCGCCGGTCATAGATAAGGATCATTTATTAAATGAGAGAATCGTCCAATATGCTTTGGAACAAGAAGTTCCTTATTCTTATTTGGAATCTTTCTTTTCCGCATTTCCGGAATGTAGGAAAACGATGGTTGATGGGGAACATTTGATCGTTTCCGTATTGCGTCATTATGTGGAAAGTCAAAAGGAAGAGTTAAGAAATCATAAAAAGTATTTTCTTCCTAAAGAATATTATCGGACATTTTTTCAACTTTTGTATTTCGATTCTTCTTGGCCTCTTTCAGATGATGAAAAGCAACTGATCGAACAAGTAAGAGAGGAATTTATAGATTACTTAAAGGAAAGACGTTATCCACAAGAGAAAAAAGAAAAAGCAATGTTTGATATGGACCAATTATTTGGAATAGAAAAATCTTCTCCGATTCGCGAAGAGGGAATCCGTCTTCTTGCATCTTTTAAAGAGCATACAAAATATGCGGAGCAAGAAAAGGGAAGAGTAAATCTAACAGAGGATTATTTGCAGTCGGTGAAAGGGAAAATAGACGCTTATCGCGAGGAGTTTTATCATCAGTTTGACTGTTATCCATCGGACGCTATGTGTCGGGATCAATTGGGACTTTCTCCTTGGGATTTTCAAAATGCCTCCTCTTTTGCTTCATGGGGAAGATTTTCGAATCCTTATTGTTCTTATGCTGTTTTTACTAGTTCGGATGCCAGTAGTTATCTACGCATGAATGTGCTTGATTTGACTTATTACGTAGAAGAAGGAAGTATCCTTGATCAAGAATTAGCATCGCATCCACTTTACGATTTTGCCAAAGTATTAAAATCTGGTTCTTTGCAAAAAATTCCAACGATTACTTATCAAGTAAAAGTGCTTCCTAATGGAAATTTAGGAGACTTTAAAGTGTACCGTAGTGTTTCTCCGGTGTTACGGGAAAAGAAAGATTATAAAGATTATCGCGAAGATGCGGACTTGAAAAAGATGGTTGCCATTTATCGGAAAATTAGTCAAGATCCTACGCTAGAGGTTTCTTCTTATGCGTTAGAGACATTTTTCTTAACTCTTTTTGAAGAGGAAGCGCTTACCAAGGGTAATCCTGCCTCATCGCTTATTTTGAAAGGAACACAAAAATCATCCGTTGAAGAGCTTTTGGCTTTACAGGATGGTTTAGGCTCTCTCTTTGCTAAGATGTCACCAAGACAATTTCAGATTCATTCGGCCTTTTTAAAGAAGAATATGGATCGTGAGCATTATTGTAATGCCGATGTTTCACAAGGAGAGTTTTCGCTTGGAATGGCTTGCCCTAGAAATTATATCGATTTATTTAACCAACGTTTGTTATTGGAAAAAGATCAATTAGCAAAATTAGAAAAACAATCCGATTTCGCTCATTATTATCAGGATCAGTCGGATCGCTTATGTCAAAAAGCAAACGGGGAACTTGGTTATCTTGCTACTCCAGTAAGACAGAAAAAGAAAATGAAAAGAGAAAATTAGAGCTATTGGACCAAAAAGTGATTTCTTTTTCTTGATTTCTCTTTTATACTAATAATGGGTGATTATTATATGCAAATTCCGGTGAAAGATTTTTATCCATTTGTGTTAAAGTATCAAAATCATGTGGAACGTATCGTTCAAAAATATCATTATCCAAAAGAAATAGGAGATTTTCTGACTCTTATTGTTCCCGTTATGGTTGCAAAATACGGCCTTTCTCATGAAAGAGAGATCTTATCTTTGATAGAAAGTGTTCCTATTTTCTTTTCTTCCGAGGAGAATCCAGAAAATCCGGCGTTTTTTTCAAGGCGCCTTCAATTAGAAGAGGACAAAGTAGTTATTACTCGTTCTATTGTTTTATATCGATATTCTTCTGTTGGCACTCTTTCTCTTTTAGACCATCTATTGCACGAATGGAATCACGCAGTAAATTCGATTCGAAACGAAAGTTATCAGGATGAGGAATACTTTTATTTGCGTACAGGTCTTGCCTACTTTAAAAGTCGTCTTTCTAATTTGGAATTAGTGGAAAAGAAAGGAGTTTTATTAGAAGAAATTATTAATACTCGTCAAACAGAAGAGATGGTTGATTATTTGCTTTCTTTTTCGAAGTTAGATATAGAAAGCGCGACGCTTTCTCCTCTTCTTTATGCTCTTCGGACTGCAACGAATTCCCAGTATACTTCGCATGCTTATTATTTACAAAGTACTGTTTGTAAAACGCTTCTTCATAACGCAACATTCCTTCGGACATTAGAACAGTTACGTTTCCAAGGAGAAGTACAAGATATCGAGGATTGGTTTGATACGATTACAGGAGAGAAAAATAGTTATCAAAATTTATTAAATTATTTGGAAAAAAGTATGAAGTTAGAACAAGGTCTTTCTTCTACTAAATTTTTTCGTAATCGCAAGTTGAATCAAATTCGAAATTATATCAGAAAAATGCAGGAGATTGTGGATCTTTTTGATCGTAATTGCAATTTTCGTTAACTCTTAGCACTTGTTTTTTTCTCTCCGCTTCTTTATAATAAATATAGAGTAGACTAGAGAATTACGGTGAGTGGCATTGTTTAAATTAGAAAGAATGGAGGATTTTAGGTGGAAAAAAATCAAAAAAGACAAGTTGCAAAGATTGCCGTATTTATCACGAGTATTTTTGTAATATTCTTAAGTGTCACGTATGCGTTTATTAATGTAACGTTGGCAGGTACGAAAAGACAAGTAATCACGGCAGGAGACATAAGTTTAGTGTTAGAAGAAGATGAGAACAACTTGACAATTGAGAACGCTCTTCCTATGTATGACGAAGTAGGAATGGTTCAAGGAGATCCATTTACTTTTCGTCTTGTCAATAACGGAACAACGAGTGTAAACTATACAGTAAAGTTAGTAGATATTACAACCGGAAGCGACAAATTATCAACGAGTGATGTAAAGTATTATTTAACGAAAGAGGGAAGTGGAACGCCCGCCTTACTTTCTAGCTTGACAGATGGAGTCATTGATTCTGGAACGATAACAGGAAGAAAGACTATTCATTATACGTTAAGACTTTGGATTCGAGACGATGTAACGGATAATAGTGCTATTTCCGGAAAAAGTTTGAGTTATCGAATCGACGTGAATGCAAACCAAGAAGTGGAAACAGGATATCCGGTATTTGCAGAAGACCATAGTAATGCTGCTTCTCCAGTTCTTACCAGTGGAATGATTCCGGTCGTATACAATGAACTTCAAAAGAGTTGGGTCAAAGCAGATACTACACAAACAAAGTACTATAATTACGAAACACAAAACTGGGCGAATGCGGTAACGGTAACGGAAGACAATCGTTCTACTTATATGGATGCACCGGCAGGAACAGTCATTAGTATGGATGATATTAATACGATGTGGGTATGGATTCCAAGATATGAATATCAATATACGAATTTAGGGGATCAATATGCGGGTGGAACGCGAGACTTACCAGGGGAAATCCAAGTTAATTTTATAGCAGCAAGTCAGACCGACCCAAGTGATAGTGGAGTTTATAAAATACCAGAAGGATTTACGTTTGGTAATGAAAATTTATCGGGACTTTGGATTGGAAAGTTTGAAACAACAGGAACGATGTCAGCAGCATGTACCGATGAAAACTGTACGACAGCAGATTTAAGCATCAAACCAAATTTGACCTCTGTAAGAAGTCAAACGATATCTAGCCTCTTTTATGCATCACGTTCCATGCAAAATGCAACGAACGCAAACAAGTATGGGTTTGATATAATCGGAACCGACACAATGGATGTTCATATGGCAAAAAATACCGAATGGGGTCTTGTTGCGATGTTGTCCCAAAGCAAGTATGGAAAATATGGAAATTCTGCTTATTCCGGAGCTAATAAAGAAATATATCAAAATAAATCCGGTTCTTATATTACGGGAATGAGTAACGGAACACCAAGTCAGTCCACCACAAATACCCAAGTTACTTATGATATACCAGACACAGGATATGGAGCTAGTACGACCGGAACGATTTATGGAGTGTATGATATGAGCGGTGGTGCATCTGAATATGTGATGGGAAATTATAATAATACTATTAGTGATAGTGGCTTTAGTAGTCTTCCAGATAGTAAATATTATGATTTATATACCTCTTCTACCGCATCTACCGGATATAAGGCAGGAGATGCCACCTATGAAACAAGTGAATGGTATCTTGATAGCGCGTCTTTTGTTTATTCATCTTATCCCTTCTTTCATCGGGGAGGGGGCTACGGCGATACTACTGGTGTGGGCGTTTTCTACAGTAGTGGTTACAACGGTCAAGCTATCGCGTACTATAGTGTACGTCTCTTCCTCAAACCGTAGGTACGCTTTTTTAAAGGTATGAGGTCGATTTGTTAACGAGTAACAGAACTGATTAAATAACAATTGGACTTAAAAGATGTGCAAAGTTCCACTAGGCTTATAGACTAGGTAATTATGTTTTTTAAATCCTATTGTTTTTTTCTTTGAATTTTTTTATATTAGTAATAAAGAATAGGCGAGGTATGAACGGAGACGCGACTTATGAAACGAGTGGATGGTATAGTGACCTCTTTAATTTTATAAGTGTATTAGAGCAATGGGCTGTAAGAGGAGGCTGTATCAGCAATACTGGCGAAGCTGGCGTTTTTAGTAATTATAATTATTCTGGTCAAGTCGATGTTTTGGATGGAACACGTTGTGTCATTAAACCATAATGGTTGAAATTATCGATAAATAGGAAAGCATAGTATTATTATGCTTTTTTTCTTTTTTCCTTTTCTTTATTTCCAAATTTTTAGAGTGTAAATTTTTTTTGAAAAAGTATAAAAAAGTGCTTGCAATTTGTAAATTTTATGATATAATTTTAGACGTGTGGCTGCTTAGATGTGGGAGGTTGCTGATACACCGGGTTAAGTTGCTCGGTAAAATCAGGTTATTCTCGCGGAGCAAGTCTATACTAGATATAGGCGAAGGGAGGAAGACAATATGTCAAAAGGAAGAATTCGTATCCGCTTAAAAGCATATGATCACAGAATTCTAGATAATGCTGCAACAAAAATCGTAGAAACGGTAAAACGTTCTGGAGGAATCGTTAGTGGACCAGTACCACTTCCAACAGAAATCGAGAAGTTTACGATTTTAAGAGCTGTTCATAAAGATAAAGACAGCCGTGAGCAATTCGAAATGCGTACGCATAAAAGACTTATTGATGTCAAGAATCCAAACAAGGAAATCGTAGATGCACTTAGCCATTTAGATTTACCAAGTGGTGTTGATATTCAAATTGAAACAAAATAATAGGAGGAAGAAAAAATGAAAGGAATCTTAGGTACTAAACTAGGAATGACACAAGTTTTCACAAAGAGTGGTAAACTTATTCCAGTTACTGTCGTAGAAGTAGAACCAAATGTTGTTACTCAAATTAAAACAGTAGAAACAGATGGTTACGACGCTATCCAACTTGGTTATCAAACTGTTCGTGAAAAAGTTAGTAACAAACCAAAAGTTGGACACACAAACAAAGCTGGTACAACACCTAAGCGCTTCTTAAGAGAGGTTAGGGGGGTAGCACCAACGGATTATACACTAGGGCAAACATTAGATGTTACTCTTTTTAAAGAAGGAGAAGTAGTAGATGTTACTGGTGTTAGTAAAGGTAAAGGTTTTCAAGGTGTTATCAAACGCCATAACCAATCTCGTGGACCTATGGGACACGGTTCTCAATACCATAGAGGTGTTGGTTCTTTAGGTACTATGTTACCAATGCACGTTCTTAAAGGTAAAAAATTACCAGGACAAATGGGGCATCAACTAACTACTATTCAAAATTTGGAAGTAATAGCAGTTGATTTAGAAAACAATGTTATCTTAATCAAAGGTAGTATCCCTGGTCCAAAAAAATCTTTAGTTATGATTCGCACTGCTGTTAAAAAGGGTGAAAAAGTAAACGAACAAGAAGAACTTATCACTTATGTTGATACTCCAGTAGAAGAAGTAGAATCAAACGCAAACGAAGATACGTCATCACAAGAAGAAGTTACAGAATAAAAAAATTCATTTTGTATAGTAATGTGGTGAAAGGAGGAATGAAAGATGCAAAAAGCAAAGCTTTTCAATAGCAAAGGGGAAGAACTTAAGAACGTAAATTTAAACAAAGATATTTTTGATATCGAATGTAATGATAAAGTGTTATATGATGCTATTATTTTAACTCGTGCATCATTAAGACAAGGAACGCATAAAACAAGAAATCGTACAGAAGTAAGCGGTGGTGGAAGAAAACCATGGCGTCAAAAAGGAACAGGTCATGCTCGTCAAGGATCTATCCGTGCTGTTCAATGGGTAGGTGGAGGAGTATATGGTGGACCAGTACCACGCGATTACTCTAAGAAACAAAATCGTAAAGAACGCCAATTAGCGCTTAAAACAGCTTTAACACATGCTGCAAACGATAAATTAATGATAATTGATAAATTAGAAGTAGCAACTCCTAAAACAAAAGAGATGCTTGCAATTTTAGAAAATTTAAAAATTGCTGATAAAAAAGTACTTATCGTTGTTAATGAATTAACAGAAAATGTTATTTTAGCTAGTCGCAATCTTGGAAATGTACTTTTAATCGACGCTAGTGAAATCAATGTATTTGATTTAGTCAATGCAGACGTTGTATTAATGGAAGAAGCGGCAAAGAATAGCATAGAGGAGGTGCTTGTTTAATGGATACGAAATATTTAGAAATCATTAAAGGGCCAGTTGTAACAGAAAAAAGTGCAATTACGGCACAAGGTCTTGGTCAATATGTATTCAAAGTAGACCATAGAGCAAATAAAACAGAAATCAAACAAGCAATCGAAAAAATATTCAACGTAAAAGTAGAATCTATTCGTACTGTAAATGTAAAACCAAAGAAAAGAAGAGTTGGACGTTATTCTGGTTTAACGAATCGTTATAAGAAAGCAATCGTTAGATTACAAGATGGTCAAACAATTGAACTTAATTAGTTGGAAGGAGGACTCAGTATGGCTATAAGACAATATAAAGCGATGACAAACGGGCAAAGAAAAATGAGTACTTTAGTCAATGAAGAAATTACCAAAACTACTCCTGAAAAGAGTCTCGTTGTTCGCTTAACAAAAAATGGTGGTCGTAACAATCAAGGAAAAATTACGGTAAGACATCAAGGTGGTGGAGCAAAAAGAAAATACCGTCTTATTGATTTTAAACGTAATAAAAGAGATATTCCTGGTACGGTTGCAAGCATCGAATATGATCCAAACCGTTCTGCTAATATCGCTCTTGTTAATTATCACGACGGAGAAAAAAGATATATTATCGCTCCAAAAGGAATCCAAGTTGGTTCTGTCATTATGAGCGGAGAGACTGCTGATATTAAAGTAGGAAATGCACTTCCTATCAAAAATATTCCGGTTGGTACGATGATTCATAATATTGAATTAAAACCTGGTAAGGGTGGAAGCCTAGCAAGAAGTGCTGGATCTAGTGCTCAAATTCTTGGACGGGAAGGTAACTATGTAATGGTTCGTCTTTCTAGTGGGGAACAAAGACTTATTTTAGGTACTTGTTATGCTACAGTAGGAGAAGTTGGTAACGAAGATCATGAACTTGTAAAAGTAGGAAAAGCAGGACGTACTCGTCACATGGGAATTCGCCCTACAGTTCGTGGTTCTGTTATGAACCCTAATGACCATCCACATGGTGGTGGAGAAGGTCGTGCTCCAATTGGACGCAAAGGGCCAGTTACTCCTTGGGGAAAACCTGCGCTTGGTTACAAAACACGCAAGAAAAAAGCAAGCGACAAATTTATTGTACGTCGTCGTAATAGTAAATAGGAAAGGACAAAGATTAACATGGCTAGAAGTTTAAAAAAGGGACCTTATGTATTCCCACGTTTACTAGAAAAGGTCGAAAAATTAAATGAAAGTGGAAAAAAAGAAGTCATTAAAACATGGTCTCGCCGTTCTACTATTTTCCCAGCTTTTATCGGACACACATTCGCTGTTCATAATGGAAAAGATTTTATTCCTGTTTATGTAACAGAAGATATGGTTGGACACAAACTTGGAGAATTTGCTCCAACACGTAAATTCGGTGGACATGGCGACAAGAAAAAGAAATAATGACTAGGAGGGAAAGAGAAAATGGAAGCAAAAGCAATCGCTAAAACTCTTAGAGTATCCCCAATTAAAGCTCGATTAATCATCGATTTAATTCGTGGAAAAGATGTTCAAGTTGCACAAAATATTTTAAACAATACAAATAACAAATCTGCTCGTCTTGCAAAGAAAGTATTGGACTCTGCCATTGCCAATGCAGTGAACAATTTTGAAATGGATGCCAATACACTTTATGTAAAAGAAGCAAGAGTAGATGCTGGTCCAGTGATGAAAAGACACATGTTTGATTCACGTAGTCACATCGGACACAAAGATAGAAGAACTAGTCACATCATTATTGTAGTGGCAAATAAATAATCAAGGAGGCTTAGGAATATGGGTCAAAAAGTGAATCCTAATGGAATGAGACTTGGGATTAACAAAGATTGGGATTCTAAATGGTTTGCGAATAAAAAAGATTATGCGAAATTTTTAAATAACGATATTCAAATTCGTGACTATTTAGAAAAACATCTAAAAGATGCATCTGTTGCAAAAATTCAGATTGAAAGAAATCCGAAGAGAACAGAAGTAATCATTTCTACATCAAAACCTGGAGTTGTGATTGGAAAAAGTGGAAGTGAAATTGAAAAATTAAAAACAGCATTAGCAAAATTAGTGGATGAAAATATTCAAATTTCCATTGTTGATATTAAAAAGCCAGATATGAATGCTGAAATCGTAGCAAGTCAAATTGCAAAACAAATCGAAAATAGAGCATCATTTCGTATGGCACAAAAAAGAGCAATTCGTAACGCTATGAAGTCTGGTGCAAAAGGAATTAAAACTTTAGTATCAGGTCGTTTAGGTGGAGCGGATATGGCTCGTAGTGAAGGATATACGGAAGGAACGATTCCTCTTCATACATTAAGAGCAGATATCGATTATGCAACCGCAGAGGCGGATACAACTTTCGGTAAAATCGGTGTAAAAGTATGGATTTATAAAGGAGAAATTCTTCCTAGTAAAAAGGCTAAAGGAGGTAAGTAATTATGTTAATTCCATCTAGAACGAAATATCGTCGTGTTCATAGACTTCCTTACGAAGGTCGTGCCAAAGGAAACAGAGAACTAGATAAGGGTGAATATGGACTTGTAGCAAAAGAGGGAGCTTGGATTACATCCAATCAAATCGAAGCTGCTCGTATTGCTATGACACGTTATATGAAACGTGGAGGAAAAGTATGGATTAATATTTTCCCTCATATGCCACTTACTAAGAAACCAATTGGTACTCGTCAAGGAAAAGGTAAAGGTAACGTAGAAGCATGGGTTGCCGTTGTTAAAGAAGGAAAAATCATGTTTGAAATCGCTGGAGTTAGCGAAGAAGTTGCAAGAGAAGCATTACGTCTTGCTGCTCATAAGTTACCAATTAAAACAAAATTTGTAAAAAAAGAAGAAAGTGGTGAATTAAATGAAGGTTAAAGAAATAAGAGAACTTACCACTGAAGAAATTCTTTCTAAGATTAAAGAAAGCAAAGAAGAATTATTTAACTTACGTTTCCAACAAGCAACTGGAAACTTAGAGAAACCTTCAAGACTAAAAGATCTAAGACATACTATCGCAAGATGTAAAACAGTTCTTAGAGAACGGGAATTAAATGGGGAGGTTAAGTAATGGAAAAGGTAAGCAGATCATTCGTTGGAACAGTAGTAAGTGCCAGTAACAACAAAACAATCACTGTTTTAGTAGAAACTTACAAGATGCATCCATTATATGGAAAAAGAGAAAAATACTCTAAAAAATATGCCGTACATGATGAGTCAAATAAGGCAAAAGTAGGAGATGTTGTTCGTATTGTAGAATGCAAACCTGTATCTAAAACGAAACATTTCTACTTGGATAAAATTGTAAAAGAAGCAGTTATTTTATAACTCTTAGGTGAAGGAGGAAATGATTTATGTTACAACAAGAAAGCCGTTTGAAAGTAGCAGATAACTCAGGTGCCAAAGAACTATTAGTCATTCGCGTACTTGGGGGAAGCAAAGTAAAAACTGGGAATATCGGTGACATAGTTGTTGGTACAGTAAAAAATGCCACACCTAATGGAACTGTGAAAAAAGGAAAAGTTGTAAAAGCAGTAATTGTTAGAAGTCGTCAAGGTGTAAGACGTGATGATGGAAGTTATATCAAATTTGATGACAATGCCTGCGTTATTATTAAAGATGATAAGAGTCCGGTTGGAACTCGTATTTTCGGACCAGTTGCACGGGAGCTTCGTGACAAAGATTTCATGAAGATTGTATCTTTGGCGAAAGAAGTGCTATAAAGGAGGGTATTATGAACTTTAAAGTAGGAGATAAAGTAGTCGTAATTGCCGGGTCTAGCAAAGGAAAAGAAGGAAAGATCACGAAGACGCTTCGTCGCGAGAATCGAGTAATCGTAGAAGGAGTCAATTTGGTGAAGAAACATGTAAAAGGAAACGGTCAAGAATCTGGTGGTATTCTTGAAGTAGAAGCTCCTATTCATGCATCAAATGTTATGATGATTGATCCAAAGACAAAGAAAAGAACTAGAATCGGTCATACGGTAGATAAAAATAATAAAAAGATTAGAATTAGTAAAAAGTCTAACGAGAAGTTAGATTAACCTGAAAGGAGGGTAATTTATGAACCGCCTAAAAGAAAAATACTTAAAGGAAGTTGTTCCAAGTTTACAAAATAAATATTCTTATAAATCTGTTATGGAAGTACCAAAATTAGAGAAAATTGTGATTAATATGGGAGTTGGAGATGCAACTAGTAATTCTAAGTTAATCGATGCTGCTGTTGCTGATTTGACAGAGATTGCTGGACAAAAACCAGTTGTTACGAAAGCTCGTAAATCGATTGCCGGATTCAAGGTGAGAGAAGGACAATCTATTGGATGTAAAGTAACGCTAAGAGGGGAAGCAATGTATAACTTCTTAGATAAATTAATCTCTATTGCCCTTCCTCGTGTAAGAGATTTCCGTGGAGTAAGCGAAAAAGCTTTTGATGGAAGAGGAAACTATACATTAGGAATTAAAGAACAATTAATTTTCTCTGAGATTGAGTATGACAATGTTGTAAAAGTACGTGGTATGGATATTGTACTTGTTACCACTGCAAAGAGTAACGAGGAAGCATACGATTTACTAAAAGAACTTGGAATGCCTTTTAGAAAGTAATTGGAGGATATATATGGCAAAAAAAAGTATGAAAGTAAAGAATGCGAGACCACAAAAGTTTAAAGTACGTGAGTATACTCGCTGCAAAAGATGTGGAAGACCTCATGCTGTTATGAGTAAATTTGGTCTATGCCGTATCTGTTTTAGAGAATTAGCACATAAGGGTCAAATTCCTGGTGTTAAAAAATCAAGTTGGTAAGAATCGGAAGGAGGAAGCGAAAATGGCTGTAGTTACAGATACCATCGCAGATATGTTAACAAGAATTCGTAATGCTAACCAAATGCGATATACGGAGGTAAAAGTCCCTGCTTCAAAACTAAAATTAGAACTTGCTAGAATTTTAAAAGAAGAAGGATTTATTCAAGACTACAAAGTGGTAGATGAAAATGTACAAGGAATGATTTATCTAACACTTAAGTATGGTAGTAAGAAAGAACGTGTAATTACTGGACCTAAGAGAATTTCTAAACAAGGATTACGTGTTTATGCACAAGCAGATGAAATACATAAGGTATTAAATGGATTAGGTATTGCTATTATTTCTACCTCAAAAGGAATTATGACGGATAAACAAGCACGTCGTGAAAACTTAGGTGGAGAAGTGTTAGCTTATATTTGGTAAAATACAAGGAGGTGTCGATATGAGCCGTATAGGAAACAGAAAATTGGTAGTGCCAGAAGGTGTTACTGTTGAAAGTCGTGACCATGTCATTACTGTTAAAGGGCCTAAAGGTGAATTATCATTAGACTTGAACAAGAATCTTACTGTTACTGTAGAAGACGGTGTGATTACTGTAAAAAGAAACAATGAAGATTTAAAAACAAAAGCAATTCATGGAACAACAAATGCAAACCTTAAGAACCTTATTGAGGGAGTGACTCATGGTTTTTCAAAAGGATTGGAAATCATTGGTGTTGGATATCGTTTCAATGTAAAGGGAAATACGTTGGTAATTAATGCCGGATATTCTCATCCTGTAGAACTTACTGTTCCAGAAGGACTTAGTGTAGAAGCTATTTCTAATACTGAGATTAAAGTTTCTGGAATCGATAAAATTAAAGTTGGTGAATTTGCAGCAAATATTCGTAAAGTGAGACAACCAGAACCTTACAAAGGAAAAGGAATTCGTTATAAAGACGAGTATGTACGTCGTAAGGAAGGAAAGAAAGCTGCTTAAAAATAGCGTGAAGGGAGAAGTTTACTTATGATAAAAAAAGAATCTCGTAATGAAATGCGCCAAATTAGACACGAGAGAGTAAGAAGTAAAATTTCTGGAACTCCAGAAATTCCTAGACTTTCTGTATATCGTTCAAATACTAATATTAGTGCACAAATTATCGATGATGTAAATGGTATTACTTTAGCAAGCGCTTCTAGTTTAAAGCTTGAAAATGGTTCGAATATAGAAGCTGCTCGTGAAGTCGGAAAAATGCTTGCTGAAAATGCAAAGAAAGCAGGAATTTCGAAAGTAGTATTCGATAGAGGTGGATACCTTTATCATGGACGTGTAGCAGCGTTAGCAGATGCCGCACGTGAAAATGGATTAGAATTCTAGGAGGAGAAGGATTTATGCAAAATAAGAATGTAGATCCTAAACAAAAAGAGTTTGAAGAATTAGTCATTGAAGTCAAATCCGTTGTTAAAGTAAACAAAGGAGGACGTCAAAGAAGATTTTCTGCAACTGTTGTTGTTGGGGATAGAAAAGGTCGTGTAGGACTCGGTATTGGAAAGGCAAACGAAGTACCGGATGCTATCAAAAAAGCAATCCAATCTGCTACGAAACATGTTGTTCGTATTCCTCTTGTAGATGGAAGAACAATTCAACATGAAGTAATTGGTAGAAGTGGAGCTGCTAAAGTATTCTTAAAGCCTGCTAGTGAAGGTACTGGAGTAATCGCTGGTGGTGCTGTTCGTTCTGTATTAGAACTTGCTGGAGTAAGAGATATCTTATCGAAATCACTTGGTTCTAGAACCAAATTAAATATGGCCACTGCTACTATTAATGCTCTAACAAGCGTAAAATCCATGGAAGAGGTTTGTCGCTTGAGAGGAAAAACAGAAGAGGAGATTTTGGGATAATGAAGTTACATGAATTACAAAAAAACCCAGGGGCTACTCATAGAAAGAAAATTGTAGGACGTGGACCTGGTAGTGGTTTAGGAAAAACAAGTGGAAAAGGTCATAAAGGACAAAACGCTCGTAGTGGTGGAGGAGTTCGTGCCGTATTTGAAGGTGGACAATTACCTCTTTATAGACGTTTGCCAAAACGTGGATTTAGTAATGCTAAATTCAAGGTAGAATATGCTACGATCAATGTTGGTGATTTAAATCGATTCGATGAAAACACTGAAATTACTCCAGAATTATTAAAAGAGACTGGTCTTATTAAGAATCAAAAGGCTGGAATTAAAGTGCTAGGAGGAGGAGAGCTCGAACATAAGGTAACAATTCGTGCACATCGTTTTTCATCAAAAGCACTTGAGAAATTAGAAAGAAGCGGAAGTAAAGCTGAGGTGATCTAATATGTTTCAAACTTTGAAACAGTTATTTGCACCAACTAATAAAGACTTACGCAAAAGAATTCTATTTACGCTTGGTGCATTAATGATCTTTGTTATTGGAACGGGAATTCGAGTTCCTGGTACACAAGATATTGCTGGAAGCCTCGGATTTTTAGAGTTAATGAATGCGATGGGTGGAGGTGCCTTAAAGCAGTTTTCTATTTTTGCTTTAGGAGTAATGCCTTATATTACAGCATCCATCATTATGCAACTGTTACAAATGGATATCGTTCCGTATTTTAGTGAACTTTCAAAACAAGGTCCAACGGGAAGACAAAAGATTAATCAGATTACTAGATATATGGGAATTATTTTCTCCTTTATTGAAGGATTTGCCTTTTCTTTTGCATTCCTAGGAAGCGGAGCAACTGCATTTGATCATTTGTATGTTGCAACCATTATGACGGCTGGTACCGCATTCTTGATGTGGTTATCTGACCAAATTACTAGAAAGGGAATTGGAAATGGTATGAGCCTTATCATTATGGCTGGTATCATTGCTACTTTACCACAAATGTTTATCGAAGCATTCCAAGGATTAATTTTTAATTCTAGTATTCCTCTTGCACTAGGAATTGGACTCTTTGCGGCATTTGTCATCGTTTACTTCTTAATTATTGTCGGAGTTATTTGGGTAGAGGAAGCAAACCGAAGAATCCCTATTCAATATGCGAATAAAAGCACTGCTGGATTTGGAAATGACGGAAGTTTTATGCCAGTAAAGATTAATTCAGCAGGAGTTGTTCCTGTTATCTTTGCATCAAGTTTGCTAGCGATTCCAGCAGCAATTGCTAGTTTCATTGGAAACGAAGGATTTACGAATTTTGTAAATCAATATTTAACATTTACGACACCAGTTGGATTCCTTCTTTATGTTATTTTGATTTTCTTCTTTGGATATTTCTATACCTTTATCCAAATTAAACCAGAAGAGCTTTCCAAAAACTTACAACAAAATGGAGGATATATTCCAGGTGTTCGACCAGGAAAGGATACCGAACATTACGTTAGTCGGATATTATCTCGTCTAACGGTGGCAGGTTCTTTATTCTTGGTGATACTAGCTGGGTTACCAATTGTTTTTTCAGCAGTAGTCAGCTGTTTTGAAAATGTAAGTCTATCAACGAATGTTACGATCGGTGGTACCGGACTTTTAATCGTAGTAGGAGTTGCGCTAGAGACTTATAAACAAATAGAAGGAAGTATTCTTTCTCGTAGTTATAAAAAAGGATATAAGAGACGATGAGGAATTTATTACTCTTAGCTCCTCCTGCTGCTGGGAAGGGAACCCAAGCTCAATTATTAGAAAAGACGTATGGAATTGTTCCGATTTCTACGGGTAATTTATTGCGACAAGCCTCAAAACGAGGAGATGCTTTTGGAAAAAAGATAGACGCTATTCTAAAAAGCGGAGCATTGGTAGAAGATGCGATTATGATCGATTTACTTCGTGAGCAACTTCAAGCACTGCATGGTTCTCCCTTTTTGTTGGATGGCTTTCCTCGTACGGTGGCACAAGCAAAAGCTTTAGATGCTCTGCTTGACGAAGCACACACTTCTTTGGATTATGTCTTCTTGTTAGAAGTACCTAAGGATGTGTTAGAAAAACGAATTACTGGACGTAGAATTTGTGAAGTATGTGGAACAGTTTATAATGTTCATCAAAAGGATGCTCCATCACTTTGTCATTGTGGAGGATCTTTGGTAACGCGTAGTGATGATACGAAGGCGGCTTATCAAATTCGATATGGAGCATATTTGAATTCTACTTATCCATTAGTAGAGTATTATGAGGCAAAGAACCTACTTTACCGAATTGATGCGAATCGCTCTATCGAAGAGGTATTCGCAAGTATTTCTGCTATTTTGAATCGCGGTGAGAAACATGATTAGTATAAAGAGTGAACGAGAGATTTTACTCATGAAGGAAGCTGGTAGAATTGTTTACCAGACTCATCAATATTTAAAACCATACTTGAAGGAAGGAATTACCACCAAGGAATTGGATCGTCTTGCAGAAGAATTTATCCTCTCTCAAGGTGCTACTCCTTCTTTCAAAGGATATGGTGGTTTTCCAGGTTCCATTTGTGTTAGTATTAATGATGAAGTGGTACATGGAATTCCAGGAAAGAGAAAACTTAAAAATGGAGATTTAGTATCCATTGATATTGGAGCTTGTTATAAGGGCTATCATGGGGATTCTGCTTGGAGTTATATTGTAGGAGGGGCAACCGCTGAGAAAGCTTATCTATTAGAACATACAGAAAAAGCATTATTTGCAGGTCTTTCCCAGATTCGAGCAGGGGTCCATTTAGGAGATGTCTCTCATGCTATTGAAGAATATGCTACTCTTCATCACTTAGGAATTGTGAGAGAGTTGGTTGGGCATGGAGTTGGAACTCATTTGCATGAAGATCCAGAGGTTCCCAATTATGGTCCAAAAGGAACAGGTCCTATTTTAAAAGCTGGCATGGTCATTGCTGTTGAACCGATGTTAAACTTAGGAAGCGATGATGTTTATATGCTAGATGATGATTGGACTGTTTTAACGGATGATGGAAAGCCTTCTGCTCACTTTGAACATACGGTAGTGGTGAGAGAAGATGGATATCAAATTTTAACAGGAGAGTAGAGAAAATGGCGAAAAACAAAGATACAATTGAATTAGAAGGGAAAGTTCTTGAGATTATTCCAGGCGGAAAATTTAAAGTAGAACTGGAAAATAAACATATTGTGGAAGCGCATGTATCTGGAAAAATTCGAATGAATTATATTCGTATTTTACCAGGAGATACTGTCACGATCGAACTTTCTCCTTATGATTTGACGCGTGGGCGTATCACCTATAGAAAGTAGGAGGGAAAAGTATGAAAGTAAAACCATCAGTAAAGAAAATGTGTGCAAAATGCAGAATTATTCGTCGTAAAGGAAAAGTTATGGTAATCTGCGAAAATCCAAAGCACAAACAAAAACAAGGTTAATAGGAGGTGTACTTAAATGGCACGTATTAAAGGAATTGACATTCCAAACGATAAGAGAGTGGAAATTAGTTTAACTTACATTTATGGAATTGGAAGACCATTATCGAATCAAATTTTAGCAGCGGCTAATGTAGATCCTGATAAGAAAGTAAGAGATTTGGATAATGAAGAACTTGCACGTATTCGTGAAGAAGTTTCTAAACATTTAACAGAAGGTGATTTACGCCGTGAAGTTAGTATGAATATTAAGACGAAAATGGAAATTAATTCATACCAAGGAATTCGTCATAAAAGAGGTTTGCCTGTTCGAGGACAAAGAACAAACAGAAATGCTCGTACTCGTAAGGGAAAAGGTAAAACCATAGCAAATAAGAAGAAGTAATTCTGTTTATAGAAGGAGGATAAGAATATGGCTTATAAAACAAGAAAGAAAAAAGTAAAGAAGAATGTTCCAGAAGGAATTGCACATATTCAGTCAACTTTTAACAATACTGTGGTAACAATTACTGATAAAGAAGGAAATACCATCAGTTGGGCTAGTAGTGGTGCAATTGGATTTAAAGGAAGTAAAAAGTCAACTCCATTTGCTGCTGGTATGGCTGCTGAAAAATGTGGTAAGGCCGCTTATGATATCGGTATGAGAAATGTTGATGTTCTTGTTAAGGGTATGGGACCTGGACGTGAAACAGCAATTCGTTCCTTACAAACGGCTGGATTAGAAGTAAAATCAATTACGGATGTTACTCCTATTCCACATAATGGATGTCGTCCACCAAAACGCCCTCGTGGCTAATTTCAAAGGAGGAAAGTTTCATGTTAGAATTTGAAAAACCAATATATAAAATCACCGATTATGTGGAAAGTAATTTTTATGGTAAATTCGAAATTGAACCATTAGAGAGAGGATTTGGAACAACTATCGGAAATGCATTACGTCGTGTAATGTTATCTAGTTTACCAGGTAGTGCGATCTCTAGTGTAAAAATTGACGGTGTTTCTCATGAATTCGAAACCATTGATGGTGTAATCGAAGATGTTGCTCTAATTGTTTTAAATTTAAAGGGAGTAGTTATTAAAAATCATTCTTCTGAAAAGAAGATCATTCGTATTAATAAGTCAGAAGAGGGAGTTATTACGGCTGGAGATATCGAGCATGATGCCGATATTGAAATCATGAATCCTGATAAAGTCATTGCAACTCTTGCTAAGGGTGGAAAGTTATCCATGGAGATGACTGTTTCTAACGGACGCGGATATGTTCCTAGCGATGAGAATAAAAAACTTTTTGATAATAAGAAAGTAGGAACGATTGCTATTGACTCTATCTATAGTCCAGTAGAAAGAGTTTCTTATGAAGTAGAACCTGCACGTGTAGGGCAAAATGAAAACTATGATAAATTAGTATTAGAAGTATCTACGAATGGTTCTATTCGTCCGGAAGAAGCGGTAGCTCTTGCTGCTCGTATCTTGATTGAACATTTTACTCTTTTAACGGATTTAAGTAAAATTGCTGATATGACTGGTATTATGATTGAAAAGAACGATGATCCTAAAATTAAAACATTAGAAACAACAATCGAAGAGTTGGATTTCTCTGTTCGTGCTTATAATTGCTTGAAGAGAGCTGGAATCCATACGTTACAAGACTTGGTTAATAAATCAGAACCTGAAATGATGAAAATTCGTAATCTTGGAAAGAAATCTTTAAAAGAAGTTTTGGATAAGGTTCGTGATTTAGGTCTTGTATTAAGAGATGACGATTAGTAAGGAGGAATAATTATGGCATACAGAAAATTAGGTCGTGATAATAAACATAGAAGAAGCATGCTTGCTAATTTAACAAAAGATGTTATTATGAACGAACAAGTTACGACTACTGTTACTCGTGCAAAAGAAGTACGCAAGTTTGTCGATAAAATGATTACTTATGCAAAAGATGGAAGTTTAGTATCTCGTAGAAAAGCGCTTGCTTTTTTACAAAACGATACGACTGCTGTAAAGAAATTATTTGACGATATTGCAAAACGTTACGAAGGACGTAATGGTGGTTACACAAGAATTTTAAAACTAGATGAAAGACGCGGAGATGATGCACAAATGGCAATCATCGCCCTTGTAAAATAAAGAAAGGTTCTTTGTCAAATAGTGTTGGTAGACATTATTGATACAAAGTAACTGTGTATGGAAGGATGATGAAAATCATCCTTTTATCATACCTTTAATTAAGAATATGCGAGAAATGAAATGATCGAAATTTCTATAACCAAAGGCAATTCGTTTAATACATTTAATTAAATTATTAGTTCCTTCTATTATTCCATTATTAATATCATATTTAAATGAGTTTTCAATATATTTAATATTTTTTCTATATAATTTTA
>CALVKE010000076.1 GCA_944332535.1 uncultured Bacilli bacterium | reverse complement strand
CTTTTCCAGACGAAAAATATTATGATTTATATACCTCTACTAATGCATCTACCGGATACAAAGTAGGGGATGCTACCTATGAAACGAGTGGTTGGTATCGTGATAGTGCGAATTTTGTTGATTCCTCGTATCCCTGGTTTCGTCGGGGTGGGCACTACAGCATCACATCTAGCGCTGGCGTTTTTTACAGTAGCAGCAACAATGGTCGAGCTTTCACGATCTACAGTGCGCGCCTCTTCATCAAGCCATAGGCTTTCCTTTTTTCCTATCGGTAAAAGTGCAGAATGTCGATGTGCCGATTTAATAGAAAAAAGTTTAAAATAATAAGAGAACTTAAAAAGCCTAAAATTATACTAAGCCTATAGGACTAAGTAATTGGGCTTTTTTTGCTATTAATATATTTAAATGTTAAAAGTATTCTTCGCATCAACGAAAATACTTTTTTCTTTTTGCTGTTTGTGCTAAAATATTGCTAGTGGAGGTTAGTGGAAAATGTATTATTCATTAAATGGAAAAATTGTAGCCATTGAAAGTAATTATATTGTTATTGATTGTAGTGGGGTAGGATATTTGGTTTATACGCCAAACCCTTATTCTTTCGAAATTGGTAATACTTATTTTGTTTATGTTTATCAACATATTAGAGAAGACGAAATGGCGCTTTACGGCTTTAAAACGAAAGAAGAAAAAGAATTGTTTATGCGTCTTATCGATGTAAAAGGATTAGGTCCTAGAATGGCTTTGCCGATTCTTGCAACTGGATCTATTTCTGGAATTATGGATGCGATCGAAAGAGAGAATATTCTTTATTTAAAAAAGTTTCCTAAAATTGGAGATAAACTGGCTCGTCAAATTGTTCTTGACTTAAAAGGAAAACTTAATATTGATATTTCTGATACGGAAGAGGCGTCTACATTGGATGAATTAACAGATGTCTTAAAAGGACTTGGCTATAAAGAAAAAGATTTTAAATCGATTTTACCGAAAGTGGATCGTTCTCTTACAATTGAAGATCAAGTGAAAGATGCTCTTAAATTGTTACTTCGTTAATTTCATTTACTTGGGTAGTAAAGTTTGCTATAATAATACTAGAAAAAAGAAGAAGGGAGAGTATCTAATATGGAAGAGCGTATTGTAGATGGAGAAGAGACCGAAGAAGATATTGAGCTGGAGATGGATATTCGCCCTAGTTTATTAAAAGAGTATGTTGGACAAAAAGATGTAAAAGAAAATATTGATGTTTTTATTAAAGCGGCGAAAATTCGCGAAGAAAGCCTCGATCATGTGTTGCTTTACGGCCCTCCTGGTCTTGGAAAAACAACTCTTGCGATGATTATTGCCAATGAACTTGGAAGTAATTTGAAAACAGCAAGTGGTCCAGCCATTGAAAAACCTGGTGATTTGGCTGCGGTATTATCGAGTTTGGAACCAAGAGATGTTTTGTTTATCGATGAAATTCATCGGATGCCACGAAATATTGAAGAGATTTTATATCCGGCGATGGAAGATTATGCCTTAGATATTATGGTGGGAGGAGAAGGAAGTACGAGAAGTATTCGTATTAATTTACCACCCTTTACCTTGGTTGGAGCAACGACTCGTGCTGGAGATTTGTCTGGTCCTCTTCGGGATCGTTTTGGAATTGTTTGCAAATTAAAATATTATACGACAGAAGAGTTGCAACAAATTATTTTGCGTACTTCTCGTGTTTTGGCCATGCCAATTGAAGAAGACGCTTCTTTTGAACTTGCGAAAAGAAGTAGAGGAACGCCTCGTATTGCGAATCGGCTTTTTAAAAGAGTTCGAGATTTTGCATTGGTAGACGGGAAAGCATCCATTGATCTTACTACTTGTAAAACAGCCTTAGAACGATTAAAAGTCGACGATATGGGACTAGATGAAACCGATCATCAACTACTATTATCGATTATTCAAAAATTCAATGGCGGTCCGGTCGGAATTGAATCGATTGCTTCTTCTATAGGAGAAGAGATTACAACCATTGAAGACGTTTACGAACCGTATCTTTTACAAATCGGTTTGCTAAAGAGAACAAATCGTGGTAGAATGGTAACATCACTTGCTTATGAGCATTTAAAAATAGATTATCAAAAAGATTTATTTGGTTAAAAGGAGAAAAAGGGAATGGAGAAAAAATTAGATAAGGAAATTACTATGTCTTCCGTAGAAGAATGGGTAAACGAATATATGGAAGAAGATGTATTGGACGCTGGTCGGACGGATTATTTGGAGCGTTGGAATTATTTTTCTTTGTTAGGGCTAGAAAGTGATCAAACAATAGAGACGTTCTTGCAGGTGGTCGCATATATCAATGAATTGAGTCTAACCGAAGAAAGTAAAATTAAGAAAGTGTTGACTCTTGCTTATTTAATTACGGAAGAAAAATGGAATATTGAAGAGATGGATATCAATAGCGTTTATCTTCTCCTTTCTTATTTGGATAGCTTAGAGCGAAAGAAGATGAAAGCAAGTCTTGCTCGGCTGAATCAACCAGATTTATTATTTGCGATTCGTTTGAAATCGTTGGATTTGGATATTCGTGTTTTAATTCTTCAGTATATCGATCAAAATAAGAAAAAAGGAAAGGATATGATTCGTTTTCTTCGAGAAACGGATTATTACGATCTTGTGAAATTAGTTAGTTAGGGAGTGTTTTTGTGTTAGAAGATTACAATTATGAGTTACCGGAGGAATTGATTCGTCAAACCCCATTAGCGAAGCGAGATGCGTCGCGTCTTTTTGTCTTGCATCGAAATGGAGGAAACGAGGACAAGCACTTTTATGATATCATCGATTATCTTCATCCGGGAGATGTGCTTGTTTTAAATAATACGAAGGTAATACCAGCACGTTTGATTGGAGTAAAGGAAGAGACCAATGCGGTGATTGAACTGTTGCTTTTAAAGGACCAAGGGGAAGATGTCTGGGAATGTTTGGCACGCCCTGCGAGACGAATTAAAGTAGGAACGGTTGTTCAATTTGGAGATGGTCTTTTACGAGCAGAATGTGTCCAAGAAAAAGAAGATGGGATTCGTTTGATGAGGCTTCTTTACTCTGGTATATTATTAGAAATTTTAGAAAAGTTAGGAACTATGCCACTTCCTCCTTATATTCATGAGAAGTTAAAGGATGCTAATCGCTATCAAACGGTTTATGCGAAAACGCCTGGTAGTGCTGCGGCTCCTACTGCTGGGTTGCATTTTACGAAAGAATTACTTGCTAAAATTCAAGATAAAGGAATTAAAATTGCTTATATTACGCTTCACGTTGGACTTGGAACATTTCGTCCGGTTGCTGTCCAAAATATTAAAGAACATCATATGCATACAGAATATTACGAGATGAGTCAAGAAGTGGCGGATTTGTTGAACCATACTAGGGAAACGGGCGGACGAATCATTGCTGTTGGAACGACTTCTGTTCGAACATTGGAGACGATTCGGTGCGATCATGACAAGTTTGTTGCAACGAGCGGATGGACGGATATTTTTATTTATCCCGGTTTTGTTTTCCAAGGAACGGATGCTTTAATTACTAATTTTCATTTGCCAAAATCAACGTTATTGATGTTGATTAGTGCGTTTGCCGGAAGAGAGCGCGTACTTGATGCGTACCGTGAGGCCGTTGAAAAAAAATATTATTTCTTTTCCTTTGGCGACAGTATGTTTATTGAATAAAGGAAAGTTTATGGAAGAGAAAATATTGAATTTGTTTTATCAAAAAGTAGTGCCCGAAGCATCTACTGGAGAAATTCATATTGAAGATTGGGTATTTCATATTGGTTTTTCTGTTTTAGGAGAAGGAAGATTTTTAACAGAAAAGAGAAATGAGCAAGATATCGTTTTGGTCATTTCTTGCTTTTCTACCTTTCATTCTGCTTTGGTAGAATATGTGGAGAAAATGCTTGCTTGGTTATTACAGTACCCTGCTTTTCAAAAGACGGATTCCCTTTTTTTCGACGGGAATTGGGACGCGATCGCAACAAATTGTTTGGCTTCTCTTTGGGTGAATGCAACGAGTCAAGATTTTTTGCATCCAGAAAATTATCTTCGCCGAAGAATTGATTTTTTGGAACAAGAAACAAAGGAGGAGATTTCTTTTCCTGTTGTTGGAGGAGCAGTTCCTTCTTTGGGAGATAGTCATGTTTCCTATTGTGTTGCTCCACAAAATCCATGTACCCATGAGACACCATATGTTTTTCAAGCAAAAATCTCTTCGCAAGAGGGGGAATATCTTCTTCCTGCTATTTCCTTTGGAATAAGTGATGCTATTTGTTATGTTTATAGTATTCAAGCAAAGAAAAAGCAAGAACTAACACCTTATCAGAAAAAGATGAATCGTCTTTTCTATAAAGCAAATCAAGGAGTAGAAGATTCTTCGGAAGAAAGTATTCGCGATATTTCTGCCTCTCAAATCATTGCTCTTACTTGTTTTTTAGATTTTCTTAAGAAACGCGACATTCAAAAAATGGAAGCTATTTCTTATTTGCCAATTCGATATCAAGCTAAATCTCGTGTGATAGAGAAAAGGTTGAAAAAAGTTGCGGACCAAGAAGAGGTGCGAAAACAGCTAGAAGAAGAGCGGGACTTTTTACAAACTAATATTAGTAATAAATTTTTACGAATTTTTCGACGTCTTTGTTATCATTTTCCAGAAGTTCAAATACAAAGTTTCCCTTACGAAGAAGGGGAAGGGATGCTCTTTTCGATTACGGAAAGTTTAGAACAGGAAAAGGATCATTTCTTACATCAGATTTATCAAAGTTTACAAGACGTGGAAAAAAGAAAGGAGGATTATTTATGAAAGTAGAATATCAATTATTAAAAGAAGAAGCTCATACTTCGGCACGACGGGGTGTTTTAAAAACCAATCACGGTACGTTTGATACACCGATGTTTATGCCAGTTGGAACGAGGGCGACTGTTAAAATGTTGTCTCCCGAAGAGTTAAAAGAGGCGCATTCTGGTATTATTTTAGCGAATACCTATCATTTGTGGTTACGTCCAGGAGAAGATTTGATCGAAAAAGCCGGAGGGCTTCATCGTTTTATGAATTACGATGGTCCTATTTTAACAGATAGCGGTGGTTTTCAAGTATTTTCTTTGGCTAATCCGAAAGATATTACGGAAGAAGGAGTTCATTTTAAAAGTCATATCGATGGATCGAAGTTATTTTTAACACCGGAGAAGTCTATTGCGATTCAAAATAAACTAGATAGTGATATTGCGATGAGCTTTGATGAATGTCCTCCTTATCCTGTGACCTATGATTATATGAAGCAATCGGTTGAAAGAACGCTTCGTTGGGCAAAAAGAGGGAAGGAGGCTCACAAGAATGAACAGCAATCTCTTTTTGGTATCGTTCAAGGCGGAGAGTTTCCATCTCTTCGTAAGTGGAGTGCCGAGGAGACGGTGAAGTTAGGATTTGATGGTTATTCCATCGGAGGAACTAGCGTCGGAGAAGATAAAGAGACTATGCTTAAAATGATTGAGTATGCTACTCCTTACTTACCAAAGGATAAAGTTCGTTATTTGATGGGGGTTGGAGAACCGATCGATATTATCGAAGGAGTCATTCGTGGAGTGGATTTGTTTGACTGTGTTCTTCCCACTCGTTTGGCAAGACATGGAAATGCGTTTACTCGTCATGGAAAAATTAATTTAAAAAACGCCAAGTTTCGGGAAGACTTTTCTCCTGTTGATGAGACTTGTGACTGTTATGCTTGTCAGCACTATACCAAAGCTTACATCCGCCATTTGATTACGGTCGACGAAGCATTTGGTGCTCGTTTATTATCGATTCATAACGTTCGTTTTCTAATTCGTTTGACCGAAGAGTTAAGAGATGCGATCGAAAACGATACTTTGCTCGATTACCGGGATCAATTTATTGCGACCTATCAGAAAG
>CALVKE010000075.1 GCA_944332535.1 uncultured Bacilli bacterium | reverse complement strand
GCACCATGTAACACCAGCGGAACAGTAATCGCATCTCGCATCTTTGCCATCGTTTCAAAATCCAAATTTGGTTCTCCCTTATAAATACCGTGGACACTTCCTAAAGCGGGGGCAAACAAGTCAATTCCTGTTAGACGAACAAATTCTATAGATTCTTCTAATGTTGCATTTGTACTACTGCTAGTGATATTATCTTCACTTCCACCAATGTGACCAAGCTCTGCTTCTACTGTTACACCAAAAGGATGAGCATAATCAACCACTTTTTTTGTAAGCGCCACATTCTGAGAAAACTCGAGACGAGAAGCATCAATCATAACGGAAGTAAAACCAGCATCTACTGCTTCTTTACACGCGTCAAAGCTTGACCCATGATCCAAATGAAGGACGACTGGAATTTGAATATCCAAATCTTCTATCAAAGCACGAACCATTGCCGATACAACATGATATCCTCCCATATACCGTTTAGCCCCTTCACTAACTCCTAAAATAACAGGAAGACCAAGCTTGTTCATTTCTTCCAAAATATATTTTGTCCACTCCAAATTATTAATATTAAAATGTGGAACAGCATATCTTCCTTTCTTTGCTTCTTCTAATATCTGAATAGTGTTCACTAACATAACGATTCCCCTTTTCTAAGTTTAGAATATCACAAGTTTTGTAAACTTTCAAGAAACACCACGAGAATTGTCTAAAAAATATGATGAAGGGCTAGCAAAAAAAGTAAAATACTACCAAAAAATACGGAATATTTTCCATAACGTGAGGCAAGACTCTTTCCAAATAAAAGGCCAAAATAAGTAAATGTTGCACTCACGAGAGAAAAAAGAATACAAGGCAGTAAAACTGGTCCATTTAAACTTCCAATACCAATTCCTATCGAAAAACTATCGATACTAACCGTGAATCCGAATAAAAGATAGGAAAAGAATCCAACAATTTCAGAAACTGTTTCTTCTTTACGAAGAGATAATACCATTTCGACTGCCAACACAAGAAAAATCGTACCCACTAAAAGATTTGCATTAAATGTCAAGAAAAAAGACAACATATCGCCAAAGAGATAACCAATCAAAGGCATAAAAAAGTGAAAAATACCAACGGTAAGACTAATCATACGAATGACTTTTTTATCTAGATTTAAGGTTCCATACAACAAAGCCAGAGAAAAAGCATCCATACTAAGAGAAATTGCCACAATAAAAATGGATAACAAAGACATAAAAAAACCTCCTATCAAAATATATTGATAGAAGGAAAAACATATGTTAAAAATACTGCTCCAACCAATCTTTCAAAAAAAGACGATACTCTACTTCTCCAGAAGTTATTTCTTCTTCCGCTTCCATTAAGCAAAGAGGAGGAAACAAAACACACCACCAATTATCTCCCAATCCGTTTCCTAATGTTACCACCAAAGAATCATATTCTCCTTCTTTGTAAGTAACTCCATTATATACTTTCTCCGGAAAATAGTTTTTTCCATAATGAATTTTAAAAGTTTGGTAAACATGGTTATCCTGAAGTGTTTTTGCAACCAAGTTTTGAAAGACTGGCAAAGAAGAAGTCAAAATTGCTTCTGCATCTTTATGGGTTTTTGCATTCAAAAGACGAGAAGAAATTTCTTTTTCCAAAGTTTTGGAAACAATTTGTTTCACTTCTTGATCTTCTTTCGAATTACTACTAGCAATGACACGAAAGCGAATAGCATCCTTCGGTATTGTAATACTAGAGGTCATCGTTTGATTAAGAAAAAGAAAAACAAAAACTACAACACTCAGAGTCAAAAACTTTTTCATAGCTATCACCCTTCATTTCATAATGAAGAGAAAGCAATGTTTTTATACAATAAACTTTTCAACTTTAGAAAGAAGATAGTGATGATTCGCATGATGAAAGTGAGCATAACAAGAAGAAAATGAAAGAGAAGATTTCCTGATCTTATCTATCATGTGTCTCTCTATTTTTCGAAGTAGCAAAATATGATCTTCATATATTTTAAATCCTAAAAAACAGACACCAAACGAACTTGGAAAGTAACTACTTTTTGGATTTAAAGAAAGATGTAATTTTTCATTCAAGAAGCACGAAATTTCATCATACAAAGTTCGTGCTTCTTCTTTATTCTTTACCAATATAACAAAATCATCCATATAACGTACATAATAAGGAAGCGACTTCTTTACTTTCAGAAAAAAATCCAGTTCATGCAAATAAATATTAGCAAAATATTGAGACGTATAATTGCCAATCGGAAGACCAAATTGATCATTTTGTTCAAAAATCATTTGATGAGTAAAATTTAAAAGACCTTTCTCCTTAAAATACTTTTTCATCAAAGAAAATAAAATATCTTTATCAATTGATGCAAAAAAATTAGAAATATCCATCTTTAAAATATAATAGTTTTGATATTGATGATACATAATTCTCATAAAGTATTGAACTCTCTTAATTGCGTTATGAACTCCTCGCCCAGGTATACAAGCATAACTGTCAAAAATGAAGCGAGAAAGAAAACATGGCTTAATAAATTCTTCCACATACCACTGATGAACAATCCGATCCCGAAAGGGAAGCATTCGAATTTCTCTTTTCTTAGGTTCATAAATAATAAAAGAAGAATAGTTAGATAAACAATAAGTTCCTAATCTAATTTCTTCCATCAACATAATCAATTCATATTCTAAATATTGTTCAAACTTCAAAACTTCCAATCGTCCTGCTTTATTTTTTCTTGCTCGCAAATAAGCAAAATAAAATTTTTCAAAAGTAATTGCTTCCTTCATAAAAGCCACGCCTCACTTTCTCCAAAGAAGAATACTTTTTAGAAAAAGCTTGATAATTACGAATAGAAATATACTTTCTTTTATAACTAATTTTTACATAGGTCATAAAAACCTTTAAGCACACATCTAACTCCTCTAAATCTTTTTTATTCTTTTCTTTCTGAAAATGGATGACAAAACGAAGACCACGATACAAAGTATTTTTCATATCCATCACTAAAGCAAATCGTTCCACTTTTGGATATTTTCCTAAAATTAAATAAGTGTAATACATAAAATCTACATATTTTTGATATAAAACTAATTTTTCTAACATAACCCAAAAAGAAGAGTTCCACTCTTCCTTCATCTATTATACGGATATAATAGACTCTTCCCTTCTCTATAATATAGACAGAATATCATTCTGTACAAGAAAAAATGTTCAGATCATTGCATCTTACTAATTATTGATATTTTGTACTGAAGAGGCGCGCACTGTAGTTCGTGTTAGCTTGACCATTGTTGTTGTTACTGTTAAAAACGCCAGCGTTAGTTGTGTTGTTGTAGTTCCCACCCCGATGAAACCAGGGATTAGAGGAATTAACAAAATACGCATTATCACTATTTGAATGAATCCTGAGTGATAGATAAAAGTTCCAAATAAGAAAGTTTGGATAAAGAAGATAGCAATTTATCTTTTTGATAATTCTCCTGTTCTAAATATTTCAAATATTGGTTATGCGGAAGATAAAAATGGATCAGTTGCTCAGACAAAATAGAATAAGAACAGTTTCTCAATTCTAAAATTCGTCTGATTCTATCTAAAATAACTTTAGAAAATGATATTTTCACCAAATGATTTGAATAAATCAACTTAAAAGAAAACAAGTAATTCATCACATATGCATCTTCCAAATAACAACTATAAAAATTACCTTCTTTAATTAGCATGACCACATAATCTTGATGATATTTCTCAAACTTTGAAAACGACACTTCCATCACCAATTTCACTATACCACAATAACAGCAAAAAATCTCTATTTAAGGAGTACAACTCCTTAAATAGAGAAAGAAATTTTTTCAAACGTATGATAATTCTTGGTGAATATTATGAAGTTAAAATATTTAAGGACAAAATATGAATTAAGCCAATTGGATCTAGTAGAATATTTAGAGATGGATCAAAAGACTTATCACAATATTGAAAATGGCCTAACAAGAAGATGCAGAAAAGATACTTTAATCAAACTAGCTTTTCTATATGATGTATCGTTAGATTATCTATTAGGAATCACAAACGAAAAGAAGCACTTTCCAAAAGACAAGTACCAACAAGTAATAAAAGAATATAACATCAACCAATATTTAGTAAAAAAATTAAGAACAGAAAAAACATTAAAAGAAAAAAGCCCGATTACCTAGTCCTATGGGCCTAGTGTAATCTGTGCTTTCTCAAGTTCTTCATAGTTTTTGTCTGATTCTGTTACTCGGCGGCAAATCGGCCTCCTGCCTTTTTGCCGATGGAAGAAAGGAGCGCCTACGGCTTGATGAAGAGGCGCGCACTGCAGCTCGTGTAAGCTCGACCATAGCTGTAGTAACTGTAAAAAACGCCAGCGTTAGTAGTGTCGTAGTAGTAGTACCCACCCCGATGAAACCAGGGAGTAGAGGAATCAACAAAATTCGCACTATCACGATACCAACCACTCGTTTCATAGGTAGCATCCCCTACTTTGTATCCGGTAGATGCATTAGTAGAGGTATATAAATCATAATATTTTTCGTCTGGAAAAG
>CALVKE010000074.1 GCA_944332535.1 uncultured Bacilli bacterium | reverse complement strand
GGTATCACTAATCGCCCAAGCATCGCTATTATCGCTACAATCTCCATCCACAAAAGCACTATTACAATATTTTTTCGCTTTTTCATTCGCTTCATTAATATACGTTGCATTAGCAGTAGAGGAAGTTTTTGTATTGCATTCCGGAGAACCCGCTGACACTAAATAAGCACGATTATCTTCCGTATAAGCGATTCGCCACCCCTTTACATAAAATTTATAATTACTACTATAGCAATATCCGTACGTATTACCATTCGTATCAAGAGTCTCATTGGCATTATGTCCAAGACAGGAATTTCCACTCTCTGCGTCACCCGTTCCTGTATCCGAAGTTTCATTTTTCATACAACCATTATTTCCCTCATACGCCACATAATCCCCTTGCTTTGCAATAGATGTTAATAATGGATAATTCGTACTAGTTGTAAACTCTAAACTACAACTTTCCTTCTGTTGTGTACCAGCACTAAAAGTGATCGCTTTTCGATAAGTATCCCACGTTAAAGTAGATCCTTTTTCACAAGTATAATTTGACAAGGTGTACGTTCCGCTCGTCGGAAGAGAATTTGCTACTTGTCCATCAATTTTTACACTTGCAATTTGAATATCATATTTTGCAAGTTCAATACTTGTTTCTATTTTCTTCTCATCACTAGCGAGAATAATATCTTCTACACTGTTATTCGCAAGTCCTCCAGTAACTCCCACTGTAATAGTCACAGAACTTGCACTATTATTTTGAATCACTACCGTTACTTTCTTTTCTCCGTTAGCACTCATCTCTCCACTTGGTAAATCCGTCGACTCGCTAGAATACCCAACAACAACATTCGTTAAATCATTTCCACTTTTATACCACATCTGATATTTGCTAGCAACACTTGCTAAACTAGTCAACGTAATTTCTATTTCTAACTCTTCCCCTGGTGCAACACTCGTCTGATAAACACTATTTCCATTCAAACTATAAGTAAGGGTTCCTACCTCTAATCTTAAATTTGATCCAACAATCCTGTCTTGAAAAAGAGCAAACGAATAAGAAAAAGCAAAGAATAAAACAACTACTAAGAACATTCCTAGTATTACTAACCTTCGATTATTTTTCATCTTTTCAAACATCAAAATCACCCATATTCTACTTCAGTAGTAATAACACTAACCTACTCTAAAGAATGTCGTATTCTGTCAAAGTATTATACCCTATAGTCATTATAAGGGGAAAAATTTTTAAAAACAAGAGAATTCGGACAAAAAGTTTACTTTTTTGCATTCGTATTTGTGAGAAAATTTACTTAGGTGAATAGTATGATAGAACCATTTAACGATTACGACAAAGATTTTAGAAATACCATCGGAACAAATATCAAACGCTATCGCAAAGAAAAAAATATTCGCCTGATGGAACTTGCTGAAATGCTAGAAATAACTCCAGAATACTTAAAAAGAATCGAATCTCCTGGAGATAGCAAAAAGAATTGCTCTCTTACCCTCTTATATAAAATTTCTTTAATTCTTGATAAAAAAATGGATGATTTTTTCCAAGATGATAAAAATAACAAATCGCAATAAGGAAAACTTTAAAAAAGGGTTACTTTTTTCATAATACGTGGTATACTACAAGCAAAGA
The DNA here is from genome assembly GCA_944332535.1 of uncultured Bacilli bacterium. Classification (GTDB taxonomy): domain Bacteria; phylum Bacillota_I; class Bacilli_A; order RF39; family UBA660; genus MGBC162581. The sequence continues at coordinate 939 of CALVKE010000074.1, read as the reverse complement.
AAGCGAGGAAGTAAAATGGATAATAAATTTAATAATATGATCAAAAAATTTTTAGAAAATTCGGATGCTACGACGAATGAAGAATTGAATACTCAACTACAAGAGTTCATAAAAAAATATAATAATGGAGAAATTGAATACGAAAATACTCCTTTAGATAACGCCTATGAGTTATTAGAAAAAGCTGAAAAGGCAAAGTCAAAAAAGCAAGCGATTAAGCTGGCAAAAGAGGCTTATGAACTTTGCAATGAATGCTTTGATGCTATCCTTTTTCAAGTAGATTTAGAAGAGAATTCTCTAAAGAAAGAAAAATTATTAAAAGAAGGATTAGCATTTGAAAAAGAGCGACTAAAAAAAGAAAAATATTTTGAGAAAGATAATATTGGCCAATTTTATGGAATTTTTGAAACAAGACCATATATGAGAGGTCTATACGACCAAGCAATGTTATTTATAGAAGAAGGAAAGATCACTCTAGCAAAAGAGATCTGTAAAGAAATTCTTCAATTAAATAGCAATGATAATATGGGAGCAAGATACTTGTTAATGGCGATTTATGCTTTTCTTGAAGAAGAAAAAGCAATGCTACAATTATATAAGAAATATCCAGAAGAAAATCTTGAAATGTTATTTCCGCTATTTGCTCTATATTACAAGCTAGGAAAGGAAGAAAAAGCCAAAAGTTATCTTGAACGTATCAATAAAGCAAATCCACACTTCTTAAAGTTTTTCACAAAAACAATAAAAATGGATGAAAATCTTCCAGATGGATATTATAGCCATGGAGAGGCATCCGAAGTAATCATGTATGTTATCCATTATAGCTTCCTAATTATTACACTTAGTACAATAAAAGATTTTGTTTTAGAAAACAGCAAAAAGAAGACAAAAGAAAAAAGTCATTCGTCATAAGACGGTGACTTTTTAATATTCTACTTT
>CALVKE010000073.1 GCA_944332535.1 uncultured Bacilli bacterium | reverse complement strand
ATTTCTAATGCTTGCTCCCCGGTATCTGGCTGAGCCAATAAAAGTTCGTTAATATCTACTCCTAAATTTTTCGCATAAGTTGGATCCAAAGCATGTTCTGCATCAATGAAAGCCGCACGACCTCCATTTTTTTGAACTTCTGCGATAGCATGCAAAGCAAACGTCGTCTTACCGCTGGACTCTGGACCATAAATTTCAATAATACGCCCCTTTGGATACCCACCTACTCCAAGAGCAATATCCAAAGAAAGGGACCCAGATGGAGTAACATCTAACTCTAAATGTTTATTATCTCCCAGCTTCATAATAGCACCTTTTCCGAATTGTTTTTCGATATCTTTTAATACCTGCTCAAGTGCTGCATCTTTTTCTTTCACCATAATCCCTCCTAGTACAAAATACGCATCTCTTACAATTACATCATACAATACTTCTTTCAAAAATGCAAGCACTTTCAGAAAACAAATGTTTGATATTCGCTAACTTTCCAAAAAAAAGAATCTCCAAACCTTGGAAATTCTTATTACATCATATCATCCATTGCTTTTTGAGCATCTTTACTGATTTTCTTATAAGCACGTTCCATATCTTTCATATAATCTGGATTATATTTCTTATAAAGAGTCCATGCTCCATACCCAGTTAATGCTACAATCGCAGCGGTCATACCAACTTTTTGACTTTTTTTCATGATTTCCTCCTTTTATTATATTACTTCTCACTTATATTATGTTAGAAAAGAAATCATTTTATTCTAAATTTTAGCATTTAATCGAAAAGCAAGTGTCGTATGACGAATATCCACTTCATTGTTATGTGCAGCCATAAAAAGAGCGTCCACATCCCCAATTAAATAAAGACGTTTTTTCGCACGTGTTACGCCAGTATAAATGAGTTTACGGTATAACATTTTTCCATATTCCTTCGAAAGTGGAATCACAACCGTATCAAATTCACTTCCTTGACTTTTATGAATACTAATAGCATAAGCATGTTTAAAATTAGAAAAATCACTAGAAGTATACACTACAACATTCCCATCAAAATCAATCGTCACTTCTTTTTTTGTTCCATTTCGAACGTGAGTAATCATTCCAATATCTCCGTTAAATACATTATCATCTGGCATATTCGTAAGTTGAATAACTTTATCTTTTTCGCGGAAAGTAACTCCATTAATGACAATTTCATTCGTTTTAGCAGAAGATGGATTAAATAAATTTTGCATACTGTAATTAATTTCATCGATTCCGTTCATTCCCCGATACATAGGAACCAACACTTGAAAACTAGAATCATCTTCTTCAAAATAATCTTTACTAATTTCTAAAATATGTTCTTTAATTCCACGCGATGGACAAGGAATAAAAAAAGCATCTTTCTGTTCAAATACACCAATATCGACCTGATCACGATTAATCGCATAAGCTAAACTTACAATTCCGCTTTCCATACTTTGTCGATACAATTTGGATAACGTAATAACGTTCGTCACTTGACTTTCTATAATGTCTTTTAACACTTGCCCTGGACCGACACTAGGAAGCTGATTAGCATCTCCCACTAAAATAATCTTTGTATCTGTTTTTAATCCTCGCAATAAACTTTCCATCAAATAAACATCTACCATACTGGCTTCATCGACAATGACAAACTCTACATCGCTTTTATTTCTTTCATTTACTTGAAAACTATTATGATCCTTATTCCATTTTAGAAAACGATGAATCGTACTTGCTCTTACCATAGTAGATTCGGTAAGTCGTTTACTAGCACGTCCCGTCGGAGCTAAAAGAGCAATCTTCTTTTCTAAGTCTTCAGCACGTAAATGATACATTTCTTTATAAAGATTTACGATACCTTTAATAATTGTCGTTTTTCCCGTTCCAGGACCACCAGTAATAACCAAGAAATTTTTCTGATATGACGCAAGAATGGCTTGACGTTGTTCTTCGTTATAAAATATATCATATACATTTTCTAACTTACCAAGATCTCGTTCCAAATATTTTGAGACCGAATCTTCTTTTCGCGTCAAATAACAAATTCGTTTAGCAATATACTCCTCCGCTTCATACATAGCATGCAAATAATAACGTTCTTCTTCTACTACAATCTGACATTTTTCTATTAAAGAAGTAAGAGCATCGGAAAAAGAGGAAAATTCTAAAAGTTTACGATTTGCCCGCTGAGCATATTGATACAATTCTTCTTTTTGTAAATAACTGTGTCCTAAAGTATTGCACACTTCTTGAAAAGCGTAAATAATAACCGCTTCTACTCTTCGTAAATCCGTAGCACTTATTCCAGATTTCAAAGCAATACCATCTACTTTTAAAAACGAAATCTTATCGATATCATAGTAAATTTGATAAAGATTCTCCTCCACTATCTGCATCGTTTTGTCTTTATAATGATTATAAATTAACATACTATCTTTCGTAGAAAAACCAAGTTCATTTAATTTTAACACCGTTTGATAACTAGCCTGATAATCTACTAATTTTTGATGTAAAACATGAATTTGTTTTTGTGTAATCGATGGAATTAACAATAAATTATCCGGATGTTCCAAAATTATAGTTAAGGTATCTTTCCCCAGTACATCTACAATCTTTTGTGCCGTTTTCGCTCCAATTCCTTTAAACAATCCACTGGATAAAAACTCCACAATAGAATCTTTTTCTTCCGGAAGAGGTTTTTCATAGCTATCTACTCGTAATTGATATCCATAACGTTCGTGCTCTACGAACTCTCCTCGCAACAAGTAAACTTCTTCTTCTAGTAATTCATGAAAATATCCGACAATGGTAATGGTTTTTTGCACAAATTCAGGATGCTTATCCGCTTCTCTTACTCGAAAAAGACCAACCAAATATCCGGTATCAGAATTAGAAAAAATTGTTCTTTTAAAAACTCCCTTTAATTCTTCCATGAATCGTCTTCCTCTTCTTGTTTTTCTACCATTACGTATGGATAAACTACACCAACAATTTTTACCAAAATATTTGCCTCACTCGGATACTCTCCTACTATTTTTCCATGTAAATAATTAGAAGTATGTCCGTAACTATAACCATCTTCCGAAGTTTCGATCAACAAATGCATCTTTCTTCCTATATTTGATTTCATATAATCTTTTTCTAATTCTTCGCTTAAATGAATTAACTCGTGAGCACGCCGTTTCTTTTCTCGCCCATCTATTTGATGCGGAAATTGTGCCGCTGGAGTATTTTTTCTTGGTGAATAAGGGAAAACATGAATTTTAGAAAACTTTTGTTCTTTGGCAAAAGCTAAAGTATGTTGAAAATCTTCTTCGCTCTCTCCAGGAAAACCAACAATGATATCCGTAGAAAGAGAAATTGTCGGACGTATATGACGAATAGAAGATATTTTTTGAGAAAAATAATCCAAATCATATTTTCGATTCATTGCTTTTAATACGGTATCGCTTCCAGCTTGAAGAGGAATATGTAAATGATCCGCAACGATTTTGGAATCTTTTAAAATCGCAAGTACTTCGTCTGTTAATTCTGTAATTTCAATAGAGGAAATTCGAACGCGAAGAAGTCCTGGAATCGCTATAATTCTCTTAAGTAAAGATGCAAAATTAGTATCGAGATCTACTCCATAATTTCCGGTATGAATTCCCGTTAACACAATTTCTTGATATCCATTAGAAACCAAGCGAGTAATTTCTTGAATCACTTGCTCCATTGGTTTGCTACGGCATTTTCCACGAACATAAGGGATAATACAATAAGTACAATAGTTTTCACACCCATCTTGAATTTTTACAAAAGCTCTGGTCTTTCCTTCAAAACGAGAAATTTCCATATTTTCGAATGTTTCTCCTAAATCACTGTAAAGTCTGCACACAGTATCTTTTTTTTGAAAGTATTCTTCTACTAATTCGGCAATTTTACTTTTATCTTTATTTCCTAAAATAACATCTACTCCGGGTAAAGAAAGATCTTTATTTGCTTCAACAAAACATCCCATAGCAACTACACAAGCATCAGGATTTTTATGAATAGCTTGGTGAATCATTTTACGACTTTTCGCATCACTTTGATTTGTAACGCTACAAGTATTTACAATAACAACATCACAATTTTCACCAAAAGGAACAATCTCATATCCATGTTCTTTCAACACAGAAATTACGTATTCACTTTCATAAGCGTTTACTTTACATCCAAGCGTTGCAATACTTGCTTTCACGATACCACTTCCTTTTTTTGCATTCATAGTATAACATAAAACTATAAGAATTACTATCGATTTTTATTATAGCATGACAAACATGTGTTTGCAATAGACTAGATTGCTAACTTTATACGAGCTAGGTCAATGAAAAAAACTTTTTAACAACTTAAAACTTCTTATATCCAAAAAAATTACAAACTCAAAAAAGTTTGTAATAATTACACAAATTATAGTTATACACCTCTCGAAAATTGCAGGATCCTAAAACTGCCGGATACAACAATTATTGGAAAGTTTTGTTATCCACTTCTCAAAAATTGTAGAATCCTAAAATCGTTGATGAAAAATGTAAATCCAAGAGAACGTTAGATGATCCTTAAAAAGGCAGTTTCTAAAATCTAATGACGTTATTCCAACGATTGTTTTTTATTCTTTTTAATAAAAAGGCGGAAATCAAATTAATCTAAGATTTCGATTTCCGTACTTTGATTATCATAAGAATTGGCATGATGAAATCTTTCACGTAACTCTTCTAAATTGATTGGTTCGTTTCCTTCATCCATATACTGCACCTTTTCATTTTGGTCATAAAGTTTATCACAAACTTTTAATAACTCATGATAACTAATAATAGCATTTTCTTCTTGTTCTTCTTCAAAACGAGCAATTTTATTTGCTTCTAATTCTTTTGCTTTTTCTAATTCCTTCGCTAACATTTCAAGTTGCAATTGAGCAGAAGTTTTCTCTAAATCATCCTCTACATACATATCTTCATTGATATCTAAAGTTTCTACGGAACTATCGATTTCCTCTGTCTTTTTCACTTTGTCCATCAAACGATCAACACGACGAAGTTCCGTCTGCATCGCTGATGGCTGACGTTGAAACTCTTGGAAATAATTATCTTCCGCCTTTCTTAAATCCATAAGACGCAATTCCTGCGTTTTTGTCATACTAATTTTATGTTTTTCCTTCTTATCTAAAAATAAAATCAAAACAATTAAACCAGCAATAAAAATAATTAACGCATAAATCATAATAATTTCACTAGAAATATCTCTCGTAATATTTAGAAAAAAATCCATCTTATTCACTCCATATCTATATAACGAATTGCACTAAGAAGAAAACTACTCGCTGTTTCGGTTCTTAAAACACTTTTTCCCAAAGAGACAGGAAGAAATCCAACTTCTTGTAAAGCTTCCTCTTCTCCTTCACTGAATCCGCCTTCCGGACCTACTATTACAATCATTGTATCACCTTTTTGGCATTTTGATAATACTTTTTTTAAAATTTCTTCTTTTTCATTCACCGTACATAGCAAACAAAAATCATAGTTCGTCATACGACAAAGCTGAGATAGTGTTAAAACATCACCAACAAAAGGAATAACGTTTCGCTTTGATTGTTCACTTGCCTCTTTTACAATACTTTGCCATCTCTGTCTTTTTTTATCTGATTTTTCTCCTACTTTTACAACACTTCGTTCCGCCTGATAAGGGTAAATCGCACAAACTCCCAATTCCGTTGCTTTTTGAAGAATATAATCCATCTTTTGTTCTTTCACCAAACTTTGCACCAACGTAACAGAAATCGATAACTCACGATCCTCTTGCTGTTCACTAGAAATCTCTGCTATAACAAGAGGAAAAAGAGTACTAATTAAACAATGAAAAACCCGTCCTTGATAAACCACTTCGATCAAGTCTCCAACTTTCATTCGCATCACTTTTTGAATATGATAACTATCTTCTTTTCCCAAAAGAAAAGTTTGATCCTTTTGTTGCTCGTTCACAAAATATCTCTGCACAGTAACACCTCATTTTTATTATAAAAAAAAGAAAATAAAAAAACAATTCCCAAATATATGAGCGAAAAAAAAGAAATCCTAAGATTTCACTAAATTACGAAGTCTACGAATAACTTTTTTTTCAATACGAGAAATATAAGATTGACTAATTCCTAAAATTTCCGCTACTTCTTTTTGGGTCAATTCTTTTTTTCCATCTAATCCATAGCGAAGAATAATAATTTCTCGATCTCGTTTCGGAAGCTTAATGACTTCTTGCATAACCAAATCTCGCTCGGTTTCTTCTTCAATTCCCTTCGTTACAATATCTTTTTCTGTTCCCAACACATCTTCTAAATGAAGCTCGTTCCCATCCGAATCATAACTAAGAGATTCATCAAACGAAACTTCCGTTCGAATTCGTTTATTTTTCCGTAAATACATTAAAATTTCATTGTCAATGCAACGAGAAGCATAAGTAGCAAGTTTAATATTCTTATCACTTTTATAAGTATTAATTCCCTTAATTAATCCAATTGTCCCAATACTTACCAAATCTTCTAAATCAATATTGGTATTTTCATATTTCTTGGCAAGAAAAACAACCAAACGCAAATTATGTTCAATCAACTTATCTTTTGCAAATAAATCCCCATCCGATGCTTGTTCTAAAAAATACTCCTCCTCTTCTTTCGATAAAGGTTCTGGTAAAATATCCGTTGCACCAACATAGAAAAGAGAAGACGTATAAGAAAAAAGTTTTTCGATCAAAAGAAATAACGTAAACATCCAATCACCCTTTCTTTAAAATATATGTATTATCAGTATAAAAAAGAAAAGAAAAAAAAGATGTCGTTTCCTCTGTCTTTTTAAGAAAGAAACTTTGCATGTAAAATCATTTGAGTATCTTCTAAACCAAAAGGTTGATTGCTAAAACCAATTAAAACAGAAGAAAAAGTTTGCTCTCCATCGATAATCATTTGATCAAAAACAACTCCTCGTACAATACCAGAACCTTGTAAAGTACGATAGGGAATCACTAAAAAACGTTCGAATTGAGAAGAAAGAGAAGGATCGTAAAGTAGTGTTACTTCTCGTTTTTTATAAGGGTCCACCAATTTATTACCGGTATCATAATAAGCACGATAAAAATAATGTTTCTCTCCCTTTATTAATTCTACTTGATGTACATTAGAAAGCGTAAAGCGAAAATAACGACTTTGTCGAAAATACCAGATGAGAATAATAGGAGACAAAATAAGAAGAACGATAAATGGCATACTAAAACCATTATAAAAGAATAAAAGTCCTTCATTTTTATAAGAAAATTGTAAATTAATAAACCATAAAAATCCTCCTAACAGAATACTGACAAAGTAAAGATAACAAATATTCTTCCAAAAACCAGCCTTTCCAAATCCTACGAAAATCATTAAAAAAGAAACGATCACTTTAAAAAGAAAAAGAGAAAAGGAAGAGAACGGAAAAAATAATAAAAAAGTAGAAAGAGCTCCCAATAGACTAGCCAGAATAATTCTTTTCCATTTTATAGAACGTTTTAACAATAATTTAACGCTGACTAATAATAAAAGGTCAAAGGAAAAATTCAAAAAAAAGATAACGTCTACATATATTTTCATGATCTTCACCATTTCTAGCATAAGAAAAAAAGACAGAAATTTCTGTCTAATTTTGAAAGTTCGTTTTAATAATACAAAACATCGATATCCACATCCCCGGAAATTCCATCAATTTTCCCGTTGTTACACAATTGCCACATACGATATTTTCCTTGATAATTTGTCTTTTTCGTATAGTGAGCAAGCCAGATATCGTAATCCGTTGGAAACCACATATTTTCTAAATAGGTTTTACTACTGTATAACATTCCTTCGTAGCCGGCCTTCTCAACGGTAGATAAAAACGTTT
>CALVKE010000072.1 GCA_944332535.1 uncultured Bacilli bacterium | reverse complement strand
AATGAATATTATTGGTATGGATGAAAAATCTTTTAAAGAGTATGTAGATAAATTAGGTTTAAATTATAATAGTGTGAAAAATAAAGGGGTTTTAGTAAATAATTATTCATATATTAATGCTGAAGGTGTTCGAACAGAAAAAGGTATTTATAATTATAAAAAGGATGAGACAATCAAAGGTACTTATAATGGTAGTCCATTAGAAATTGATGTTTCAGAAGTTACAAATGTAAGACCAAGTGGACTTGAAAACTTTTGGGATTTTGGCGGATATTTAATTGTATCAGAAGAAGAATATCGTGATTTAGGTTTTACGCCATATATTTTAACAATCAATGCGGAGGACGCTGCACAAGTTACTTTAGATATTAATAATGAAATACCAGAATTAAGTGTAGTAAATATGGAAGAGAACGCCCAAGCGGAAAGATCATTATATTTACTTACAGCAATATTCTTATATGGATTTATTGCAGTTATCACACTAATTGGTGTAACCAATATCTTTAATACTATTACTTCTAATTTAGAGTTAAGACAAAAAGAATTTGCGATGCTTAAAAGTGTTGGTATGACAAGAAAAGAATTTAATCGAATGATTAATTTAGAAACAATATTCTACTCTATAAAAGCACTTATTTATGGTATAGCGTTAGGTTCGATAGGCTCTTATTTCGTATATCTTGCAACAGCAAGCAAAATAGATTATGGGTATCATTTCCCTATTACCGCAACTATTATTTCTATCGTTGCAGTATTCGTTTTGGTATCTATCATTATGCGTTATTCCATGAGTAAAATCAATAAGCAAAATATTATTGAAACAATTAGAAAGGATAACATTTAAAAGGGAAATGATTCCCTTTTTTTGATATAATATAAATAGAAGGAAAGGATGATATCATGAACGTTTTATTAATCGAAGATAATGAAAGTATTGTAGAGGGCTTAACGTATTCTCTAGAGCAAGAAAAATATAAAGTGTTTTCTTGCACTAATGTAGTAGATACTGTGAAGTTTTTGGAAGAAAAGATACAAATAGATATTGCTATTATAGATGTGTCTTTGCCTGATGGGAATGGATTTGATCTATATCAAGATTATATTAAAGAAAAAAATATTCCTAGTATATTTTTAACAGCAAGAGACGCAGAAGATGATGTGGTCAAAGGATTAGAGCTCGGTGCAAACGATTATATGACCAAACCGTTTTCAACAAGAGAATTGCTTGCTCGTATCAAAAGAAATATTATGAAGCATAAAAATGAATCAATTATCGAGGTAGAGGGTATCCGTTTTGATTTTGATAAAATGGAAGTAAGGAAAGAGGGAAAAGTGATTCCCTTCACTAGACTAGAACTTAAAATATTACATTTATTGTTTTCTAACTTAGGAAAAGTGGTAAGAAGAGATGTTATTATCGAAAAAATATGGGAATGGACGAGCAATGACGTGAATGATAATACCGTTACCGTTTATATGAAAAGAATTCGAGAAAAAATGGGTGTTGATATCATTATTACCATAAAAGGAATAGGGTATAGAATAGATGATGTTAGAAAATAAAGTTCATTTCAAAAAGTTTTTATTAACGTCCATCTTACCAATCCTTGTTTTTCTAATTATGGGAAACATATTTTTCTTTTATCAATACCATTCTTATAGACAAAATTATAATAATAAGATAGCTTCCCTTGTTCATTTGATTGAAAAAGAATATCCATCTATCGATAGAAACGAACTGATTTCTATTTTAAATAGCGAGGATAAAGTATCAGAAGATATTTTTAGTAAATATGGAATTGATATTCAAAACGAATCGATAATTGTCCAAAATGATCAATTATTTAATGGTTTTCTAATGGTATATAATATCCTATTAATTGGGTTAGCTTTGAGTATTATTCTGTTATATTTAAGGCATGAAAAAGTACAAAATAAAGAAATTAAAAAAATTGTAAAATGTATTGAGGAGATTAACAAGAAAAACTATTCGATTAATATCGACGAAAATAGTGAGGATGAACTTTCTATTTTAAAAAATGAAATTTATAAAATAACAATCTTGTTAAAAGAAGATGCTGAAAATTCTAAAAAGGATAAACTTAAATTAAAAGATTCTTTGTCTGATATATCTCATCAGTTGAAAACTCCATTAACTTCCATTAATATTATGCTTGATAATATTTTAGATAATCCGGACATGGATAATCACACAAAAGAAAAGTTTATTCAAAATATTAAGAGGGAAATTACCAATATTAGTTCCTTAGTGGGAGAAATCTTAAAGTTATCAAAGTTTGATGCGAATGTAATAAATTTTGAAGAACAACAAGTTTTCCTAAACGATCTTGTGAAAAGTGCTATTTCTAATGTAGAAATGATGGCCGAATTAAAAAATATCAATATAGAGGTAAATCATCAAGATAATATTAAACTTGTGTGTGATGCAAAATGGCAGATAGAAGCGATTACCAATATTTTAAAAAATTGTATCGAACATTCCAAAGAAAATTCTACTATTACAATAAGTATAGATTCCAATAAAATATATAAACAGATTATTATCAGAGATAATGGGGAAGGTATTGATGAGAAGGATTTACCACATATATTTGAACGTTTTTTCAAGGGAAAAAACTCTTCTAAAGATAGTGTTGGAATAGGACTTGCTCTAGCGAAGACAATCATTGAAAAGAATAACGGTTCTATTACAGTAGATTCCCAAAAAGGGACTTCGACGGTATTTACAATTAAATATTACTAAGGTTACTATATTGTAAGAAATAGAAGATAAAAAACGTGATATAATGAGTAGAGAAAAGGGATGATGATTTTGAAAACAATTATGATTGTAGAAGATGATAAAACGATCTGTGAGGAATTAACGCAACTTTTAGAAACTTCTGGTTATCAAGTAGTAGCACTAACAAAATTTGACCATACCTTAGAAGATATTTTAGCAAGTCGTTTTGATTTATTGTTATTAGACATTAATTTACCAAAAGTAAATGGGGAATTTCTTTTAAAAGAGATTCGCAAAAAGACCAATGTTCCCATTATCATGTTAACCAGTAGGGCTTTAGAAGCAGATGAGGTGCTATCAATGTCTTATGGTGCCGATGATTATATTACAAAACCATATAATCCGACTATTTTGTTGTTGAGAATCTCTAATATATTGAAGCGGCTTGAAAGAAGCGCGGATGTTTTATTTTATGACGATATAAAAGTATATCAAAGAAAAGGAATATTGGTAAAAGGGGAAGAGACGCTGGATTTAACCAAAAATGAAATGATTATATTTTCTTATTTGTTAAATCATCGAGGAGATATTGTATCGCGGGATGAACTTATGACGGAACTTTGGAATAACGAAGAGTATATCAACGAAAATGCTTTGACGGTAAATATTAGTAGATTACGTTCTAAATTAGAATCATTCGGTATGGAAAATACGATAGAGACAAGGAAAGGACAAGGATATAAATTATTATGAAGTTTCGTAACTATTTTTTAGACTATTGGATCGAAATATTACTAGCTCTTTTTGGATATTTTATCGTAGTGATGATGCTATTTGCCTTTAAAGTTTCAAATCAAGTGACAATGGGGGTCACCGTTTTATTTTTTGGCGTTAGTTTTGCTATTTTATTAATCGGTTATGTTAAACGAAGAAGCTTTTACAATAAATTAATTTATCATGTGGAAAAATTAGATAAAAAGTATCTGGTTTTAGAAATGTTACACGAACCATCCTTTTATGACGGAAAAATATTGTATCAAGTGTTATACGAAATTAATAAATCCATGAATGAAAATGTCAAAAATTTAGAAGTTAGCATGACGGAGTTTAAAGAGTATATCGAGTTATGGATCCACGAAATTAAATTGCCTATTGCTAGTTTGATTTTAATGAATCATAATCATAAAAATGCGATTGATAAAAGATATGAAGAACAGATTAGAAGAATCGATGATTATGTTAACCAAATTCTATACTTTGTTAGAAGTGAGAATGCAGAAAAGGATTATTTAATTAAAGATACTAGTTTGAAAAAAGTTATTAATGCGGTAGCGATGAAGAATAAGAATGATTTGTTGGAGAAGAATATTCAATTTATCGTAGAGGTAGGAGATGAGGTTGTTTTAACCGATTCGAAATGGCTAGAATTTATCATCGATCAGATTGTGAGCAACAGTATTAAATATACAAGGGAGGAAGTCTCCTCGATCATTCGAATTTCAACGAAAGATTATTCTAATAAAATTGATTTAATTATCTACGACAATGGAATTGGAATCCCTGCGAAAGATATAAGAAGAGTATTTGAAAAAACTTTTACGGGGGAAAATGGTAGAAATACTTCTAAATCTACCGGAATGGGTTTATATATCGTTAAAAAACTATGCGAGAAATTAGATCATAAAATAACAATAGAATCTGTTTTTGGGGAATATACCAAAGTCATTTTAACTTTTTCGAAAAATGATTTTTATAAAATAAAGGATTAATTTGTTAGAGTTCGTGTATTACGAAATTGTAATATACTGTAATATTAGACAAACGACAAAATCCTTTTTTTATCGTAGAATGGAATCCAGAAGGGAGAAATATTATGGAAAATATTTTAAAGATTGAAAAGGTTGAAAAATACTATGGTAGTAGATCCAGTCTTACGAAAGCAATCGATAATATATCTTTTGAAGTCGATAAGGGGGAATTTGTTGCTATCATGGGAGCAAGTGGAAGTGGAAAAACAACGCTTTTGAACTGCATTTCTACCATTGATAGAGTAACAAGTGGACATATTTATGTGGACGGGGAAGATATCACGAAATTAAAGGGAAATGCTTTAAATAAATTTCGAAGAGAAGAGTTGGGTTTCATTTTTCAGGACTTTAATTTGCTCGATACTTTGACGGCCTATGAAAATATTGCGTTAGCGTTATCGATTCAAAATGTAGACGTCAAGGAAATTGTCAAAAGAGTCGAAAAAGTTGCGAAAGAGTTGGATATTAAAGATGTTTTAAAGAAATATCCGTATCAGATGAGTGGAGGACAAAAGCAAAGAGTAGCATCAGCAAGAGCCATTATTACGGATCCGAAACTGGTACTTGCCGATGAACCAACGGGAGCACTAGATTCGAAATCTGCAAAAATGTTACTGGAGAGATTGGAATATTTAAATAGCCAATTACAAGCGACGATTTTAATGGTTACGCACGATGCCTTTACGGCAAGTTATGCAACTCGTGTCATATTTATCAAAGATGGTAAAATTTTTAACGAACTACACAAGGGATGTGATACTCGAAAAGAATTTTTTGATAAAATTATTGATGTTGTAACCCTTTTAGGTGGGGATTTGAATGATGCTCTTTAAGTTGTCGCTTAAAAATATTATCAGAAGTATTAAGGATTATGCCATCTACTTTTTTACTTTAATATTAGGAGTTGCTATATTTTATATCTTTAATGCGATCGAAAGCCAAACCGTTATGATGAATGTATCTTCTTCTACCTATGAAATTATCGATTTAATGAATAGTATGTTATCTGGGGTAAGCGTTTTTGTTGCATTTGTATTAGGATTTTTAATTATTTATACGAATCGCTTCTTGATGAAGCGAAGAAACAAGGAGTTTGGTATCTATTTAACACTTGGAATGAGTAAAAGAAAAATTTCATTAATTTTGTTTTTTGAAACATTGATAGTTGGATGTATATCGCTTGCGGTTGGACTGGTTTTAGGAACGCTGTTATCTCAATTCATGAGCCTATTCGTTGCCAATATGTTCGAAGCAAAAATGACAGAGTTTGAATTTGTCTTTTCTTCTTCGGCTTGCATGAAAACACTGATTTATTTCAGTGTGATGTACTTGTTGGTGATGATTTTTAATACCTATAATGTAAGCCGCTGCAAATTGATTGATTTACTGAATGCAAGTAGAAAGTCAGAAAAGGTTAAATTAAAGAATCCATGGCTTTGTGTGTTGGTGTTTGTTCTTTCTGTTTGTGCGTTAGGATATGCTTATTACTGCGTAACAGGCGGTGCTACGGAATTACAAACGGCGGATAAAATATTAATTCCTATTGCGTTAGGGATCTTATCGACTTTCTTTATCTTTTGGTCTTTGTCTGGACTTTTATTAAAGCTATTTATGAGCAGGAAGAAAGTTTATTACAAAGGATTAAATAGTTTTACCTTAAGACAGTTTAGTAGCAAAATTAATACTACTGTATTTTCTATGACTATCATTTGTATCATGTTGTTCTTTACTATTTGTGTGTTATCAAGTGCTATTTCGATTCGAAATTCTATGACGAGTAATTTAACATCTATGGTACCTGCTGATATCCAACTTGATAAAAAGTTAGATTTACCAGCGGACTCTCGGTATTCCGAAGAAATTATAGAAGACTCTAAAATATCGGTAAGAGAAACATTAGATAGACTTGGCTTTGATACAAATAGGTACTTTAAAGATATCGTAGAATTTGATTTATATGCAAGCAATGATATTTTAGTGAGAGATACATTAGGGGATGCTTATCAAACATTAGCAGATCAATTTCCGTATTTGGATTATGATATGGCGGAAACATTCATGAGGGTGAGCGATTATAATAAACTTGCTAACTTGTATCATTTAGAACCAATTACACTAGAGGATGGTGAGTATGTTGTTGTTGCTGACTTTGATTCATGGATTAACATTCGAAATCAAAGTTTAAAGAAAGGAACTTCCATTACGATCAATGGAATCACTTTAACTCCAAAATACGAGGAATGTGTCAATGGTTTTGTTTATATGACCAGTAGTCATATAAATACTGGAATATTTGTTGTTCCAGACGATGTCGCTTTGTATTTACCGCGTGAAGAGGGAATCTTAGTAGCTAATTATCAGGCCACTACGGATGAGGAAAAGCAAATGGTGGAAGATATGATTATTGCAACTGGTAATAGCCCTTATGCACCGAATACGGATATTGAAGCAAGTACACGTTTATCTCTTTACGAAAGTAGTATTGGACTTGGAGCAATGATTACCTTTATCGGATTATATTTAGGAATTGTGTTCTTGATAGCAAGTGCTGCTGTTTTAGCTCTTAAGGAATTATCCGAATCTACCGATAATAAAGAAAGATTTCAAATGCTTCGAAAAATTGGAACTGATGAGGCTATGCTTAATAGGGCGTTATTTCGACAAATTGGTATCTTCTTCTTATTTCCGTTGCTGTTAGCGATCATTCACTCTATTTTTGGTATTAAATTTTGTACCTACCTTTTAGAGACGTTTGGTAATGAAGAGTTGCTTTTATCGATTGTTGTAACTGCTGGAATTATTGTGTTTATTTACGGTGGATATTTCTTGATTACTTACTTCTGCAGTAAAAATATTATTAAGGAGAAGTAGAAATGTTGCTGGTTTATCGTTGGAAGAAAGTAGGGCAAAGTAGGGACTATATTTTAGTTTCCTGCTTTCTTATATGAGTTATTTAGAAGCAATTAAAACAGCCATTCTTGTCTTTCCGGTGATATCCTTTCTATTTACTATTCCTTTTATTCTTCATCAATATCATAAATATGGTTCGATCAATAAGTTAAGAGTATTAATTATCTATTCTTTTATACTATATTTAATAACGATTTATTTTTTAGTAATCTTACCACTTCCTAGTAAGGAAGAAGTAGCAAATAGGAGGGGGAGAATCATACAGTTGATACCATTTTCCTTTGTTGGAGATATTACCAGGGAAACTAATTTTAAACTGACTGATCCATCTACTTATATAGCAACATTATCTCATCCAAGTGTTTATACTTTTGTTTTTAATATTGTTATGACAATTCCACTTGGGATGTATTCAAGATATTATTATAAATGTAGTCTTAGGAAAACACTTCTATTAAGTTTTGCTCTTTCTTTTTTCTTTGAATTTACGCAGCTTACAGGGTTATATGGTATCTACCCAAGACCTTATCGATTATGTGATGTGGATGATTTAATTACCAATACCCTGGGTGGAGGAATCGGCTATTGGATCATGGGAATAATAGATGGCTTTTTACCTACCAGAGATGAGATTGATGAGAAAACAATAGAAGAGGGGAAAAAGGTATCAGGTCTTAGAAGGATAACATTGTTTTTCTTGGATGGTTTCCTTTTCCTTTGCTTATCTATATTACTTTCTCTATTTTTTAAAACATCGTTTATTACTATTGTTTCTTTTATTATTTATTATGTAGTGATTCCTTACTTTTGGAATGGGAAAACAATTGCCGGAAACTTCTTGAACGTAAAAGTAACTTTTCCTAACTTAACATTGATAAGACTTCTTTTTAGAGCCGTATTTTATTATCTTTATTATTTTATGTTACCAATCTTTTTAGTAACTTCTGGAATGATCATTGTTTATAACGTGGTATCTTCGTCAATGTCTATTTGGGTATACCTTAGCTGTTTTATCTTAGTAGTTTTGTTTTATTTTATTAATATCGTTTTGCTTTTAAAGAATGGAAAAATATATTATGACAAGTTCCTTAAAATAACTTATCAAAGTACTATTGAAGAAAAGAAGAGAGGAGAAAGTTAGATGGAAGATGTGAAGGAAAAAATATTTATTGGTATCGGAGTAAGTATTGCTATTATTGTCTTTCTTGTTATGTTATGGTTATTATTTTATCAAAATACTACTTATTATACTAGAGTGGATAATACGAAAGTGAAACAGTTAAACTCGGGAGATATGAGATATGAATATACGCTTGATGCGTACCAGGAAAATGGTAAGCTTAAAGAAGTTACTTTTAAGACAAGTAGAGAATTAAAGAATGGCGCTTATCTTGAATTAGAAGTGATGGTAACAAGAGGAGTAAAATCTTGGAAGGAAGTACAATTTAGTGATTTACCCAATAAAGTAAAAGAAAAGTATGAATAAAAAGGAAAGTAAACGAAGAATAAGTTCGTTTGCTTTTTTTCGTTGGAATTTTTTTCCATCTTTTGGCGACTCTTTACTAACTTGTCGTTTTTTGTTATAATAATAGGCAGAGTGAAAGAGGTGGTGGCTTTTGCGTTTTTTTCCAACAATGTATAAAAAAAGTATTCACGATATTGATTACCGTGCATTAAAAGAAAAAGGAGTGCGGTGTCTTCTTTTTGATTTGGATAATACGATCGGACTGATTGATCAAGAAATTCTAGATTCGAAGACCATCCAATTATTTCAAAGATTAAAAAAAGATTTTGCGGTGACGATCGTTTCGAACAATTGTAATCGAGCTCGCGTTAGAGCATTTTCTCTTGCTTTAGATTGTGATAGCTATCCTTGTGCAATGAAACCTTCTACTCATTTTTTGAGAAAAACACAAAAAAAGTATGGAGTTTCACCTAAGGAAATGTGTTTTATTGGAGATCAATTAATGACAGATATTTGGGCAGCAAACCGATTTGGCTGTTTTTCTTGTCTCGTGGATCCACTTGCCAAAAAAGATCTAAAAATTACATCTGTGAACCGTTTTTTTGAAAATCTTGTATTAAAACGATATGAAAAAAACAATATTATGAAAAGAGGGGAATATTATGGATAAGTATTGTACTGGATGTGGTGTTTTGCTGCAAGACGAAAACGTCTATCAAGAAGGATACACTACCGATATGGCAAATGATATTTGTCAAAGATGCTTTCGTATGAAAAATTATGGAGAGTATCAGGTTTCTACAAAAAGCAATGAAGAATATATTGAAATTTTAAAAAGCATCAACGAAACCAAAGATTTGGTTCTTTACTTAGTAGATTTGCTAAATTTGGATAAAGATATTCACTTTATTCGTCAGTATATTCAAAATAAAGTTATTTTAGTCTTAAATAAGCGAGATGTCTTACCAAAAAGCATCAAAGATGAAAAACTTATTCAATATATGAAAGATAGTGGAATTGATTACGAAGATATTGTTGTAATCAGTACCGAAAAGAATTATAATATTGATTTACTTCTTACAACGATTAAAAAATATCAGACGACCCGTCGAGTATATGTTGTGGGACACACCAATGTTGGAAAGAGTAGCTTAATTAACAAACTATTAAAAAATTATTCGAACAATCCGAATTCTTTAACGATTTCTCCACTTCCTTCTACTACGTTAAACAAGATTGAGATCGATTTGAGCGATACTCTTACATTAATTGATACTCCAGGTCTTGTCGATCGGGAAAATATTATCAATTATGTGGATTTTGCTAGTTTAAAGAAGATTAATCCGAAAAAAGAGATTAAACCTAAAACGTTTCAAATTCGAAAGGGACAATGTATTGTTATTGATGAATTTGCTCGTATTGATTATATTGAGGGAGAGAAGAATAGTTTTACAGTCTTTGCTTCGAATCATTTGAAAATTAAAAAGTATAATGCTTCGAGATGTATGCTTTTGAAAGATAAAAAGAAGACAAGCTATGACGTTGGATACCACGAGGATGTGGTTATCAACGGACTTGGATTTATTAAAATTGTTTCCAAAGCAAAGGTTGATTTATATACCGATGTAAATGTCGGTTCTTATGTTAGAAGATCATTGATTTAAAGAGAGGGGGAGGAATATGAATCAAGATGTGATTCAAGAAATACGAAATAAAGTAGATATCGTAGATGTCGTATCGAGTTATATTCCTCTTACGAAACAAGGAAAGAACTTCTTTGGTGTTTGTCCTTTTCACGATGATACGAATCCTTCGATGAGTGTATCGCGGGAGAAGCAGATCTTTCGTTGTTTTTCTTGTGGTGCCAGTGGAAATGTTTTTCATTTTGTGGAGCGATATGAACAAATTTCTTTTCGCGAAGCTTTAAAATTGTTGGCGGATCGTGCCGGAGTTCCTCTCACTGGTTTTTCGGTTTCACAAAAGCCGAATAAATATGAAAAGTTTTATGAGATCTACGATCTTACAAATAAATTTTATCAAAACAATTTGCTTTCTAGTTATGGAAAAGAAGCTAGAAACTATTTAAAGAACCGGAATATTGAGGAGGACTTGATCAAAGAGTTTGGGATTGGGCTTTCTACCGGAATTTCTAATCAGCTTACGAATTTACTTGAAAAACGAGGATATCTTATTTCGGATTTGAATGCTATTGGTCTTAGCGCAGGAGAAAAAGATATTTATCAAGATCGTATTATGTTTCCTCTTTGGGATCCTTCTGGAAAATGTGTCGCGTTTTCCGGACGGCGGTATAAAAATGAAGAGGGTAGTAAATATATTAATACGAAAGAGACAAAAATCTTCGTAAAAGGAAATACCCTTTATAATTATCATCGGGCACGGGAATTTGTTCGGCTAAAAAAACAAGTGATTGTGATGGAAGGATTTATGGATGTGATCCGTAGTTATACGGCCGATGTAAAAAATGTAGTGGCTTTGATGGGAACTGCCATGACGAGCGAACAGATTCAGCTTTTAAAACGTCTCAGTATGGATGTTGTTCTTTGTTTTGACGGAGACGATGCGGGAATTCATGCAACGCAAGTGAACGGAGAGGCCCTCGAAAAACAAGGATTTCGTCTGAAAGTGGTAGAGCTTCCTTCTCCGGAAGACCCGGATTCTTATATTTTAAAATATGGAAAAGAGAGCTTTCAAACACTAGTCGAACAGGCCATTACGTTTCAAGATTTTAAAATTAAACGCTTAAAATTAGGAAGAAACTTGAATAGTGATGAAGAAAAAGCTGCTTACGTTCATGATGTCTTGCAAGAGACAAGTAAAATTTCCGATGAAATTCGTCGAGAAATCATTTTAAAAAACCTTGCAATTGAGTTTAATTTGAGTTATAATACCTTGGAAAAAGGTTTACAAGAACTACTTACCAAAGTCCCAAAAGAATCGCCTCATGTGAAGATTCCTTCCAAAAGACAAGCCCAAGATAAGTATTACGTCGCACCACGTGCCGTACTTTATTATTTGATGGTCAACAACGATGTTTTAGCATATTATAATCGTCAAGGAATATTTTTTCCGAATGAAGTGTTTCGTACCTTTGCATCAGAAGTGACCTATGCTCATCAAAAGTATGGTATTTCTTCTGTTGCGGACTTTTATACTTATTTGTCCGATAAGAAAGAGCTTCTTTCTCTTTTGGAAGAGATCATTGCTCTTGATTTAGAAGACTCGGTAACAAAAGAAGTAATCTTTGATTATATTCGAGTGATGGAAGAAGATTATAAGAACCAGGAGATTAGAAGGTTAAAAGAGTTGATAAAGAATACTTCCGACTTGAATGAAAAAATGCGGTTGTCAGAAAAGGTAAGAAGTTTAAAAATAGGGAGTTGAACAAGATGCCAAGTGAAATAAAAACAATGGATGAAAGAAAAGAAAAATTATTATTAATTGGAAAAGAAAAAGGATTTATTACTTATGAACAATTGGCAGAAGAGTTAAAAGGACTCGATATGGATAGTGATTCTTTGGATGATCTATATAATTTTTTAGTAGAAAATAATATCGAGATTACGGCAGAAGACAGTGAAGACGGCGAAGATGATAGTGCCTCTATTTTAGAAAATATTGAAGACTATACTTTAACGAAAGATATTAAGATTAATGATCCTGTTCGGATGTATCTAAAAGAAATTGGACGAATTAATCTATTAACGAGCGATGAAGAATTTGAATATGCTCGTCTTGCAGAGCAAGGGGATGAAAATGCCAAAAGAATTCTTGCAGAATCTAATCTTCGTCTTGTGGTATCAATTGCTAAACGTTACGTTGGAAGAGGAATGTTATTTTTGGATTTGATTCAAGAAGGAAATATCGGTTTGATGAAGGCCGTTGAAAAATTTGATCCAACGAAAGGGTACAAGTTCTCAACGTATGCGACTTGGTGGATTCGTCAAGCGATTACCAGAAGTATTGCCGATCAAGCAAGAACGATTCGTGTTCCAGTACATATGGTAGAAACGATTAATAAGTTAGCAAGAGCACAGCGACAACTCACGCAAGAGTTGAACAGGGAACCAACCGATGAAGAATTATCTAAGAAAATGAATCTTAGTATTGATAAGATTCGAGAAGTATATAAAATTTCGCAAGATCCCGTTTCTTTGGAAACTCCAATCGGAGAAGAAGATGACTCTCATTTAGGAGATTTTATTAAAGATGAGAGAATGATGTCACCAGAAGAATATACGACAAGTGAAATGTTAAAAGAGGAATTATCCAACGTTTTATTGACTTTATCGGATCGGGAGGAAAGAGTTCTTGGTCTTCGTTTCGGTTTGGAAGATGGACAATGTCGTACGCTAGAAGAAGTGGGGCAAATCTTTGGAGTAACCAGAGAACGTATTCGTCAAATTGAAGCGAAAGCCCTAAGAAAATTAAGACATCCATCTCGTTCTCGTAAGTTAAAGGATTTCTTAATTGATTAATTTGAAAATCGGAAATAAGCGTTTAGAACGCCTTGCTAAGTATATTCCAGATGGCGCTTGTGTTTTGGATGTCGGGTGTGATCATGCCTTCTTGGATATCTATTTGACGCTAGAAAACAGAGGAATTGTCGCAATTGCTTCCGATATTCACGAAGGACCGATCGAAAAAGCAAAAGAAAATATTCGTAAATATCACTTGGAAGATAAAATTGAGACGCGAGTAGGGCCAGGAATTGAAACGATCGATGAACGAGTAGATACCGTTGTGATTTCTGGAATGGGTGGTAGAACCATCGTTGGAATTTTAAAATACCAGCGTTCCCTATTAAAAAGAGTAGAACGACTTATTTTATCTCCTAATAATTATACGGAAGAAGTACGAAAAGAAGTATGGAAATTAGGATACTTTCTTGAGCAAGAAGAGTTGATTGAGGATCGTCACTTTATTTATCCAATTCTTGTGTTTCGAAAAGGAAAAAAACATTATACAAAAAAAGAATTATATTATGGACCTATTTTATTAAGGAAGCGTCCTGTTCTTTTTTCAAAATACTTGCAAAAAGAATTGGAACAAAAACAGCAGTTATTACAAGTGCTACCTAAGAAATATTGGGAAAGAAGATTTCAACTACGAAGAGAAGTGAAAAGTCTTCAAAAAATACTCCTCTCCTTTGATGAAAAATAGATTTGTGTGGAACTATTGACAAAGTGTTTTGTGAATAGTTTTTTTGTTTGGAATGAAAAAATTTTAATAGAAGTGTTTTTTAATTGTCAAAAGACGGTTGAAAAGAGAAAGAAAAAGAATTATAATAAAAATAAGTAAAATAGGGAGAGGAGAAGAGAAAAATGAGTCATAACCATTCCAAACAAGTTGCTAAAATTACTGTATTTATCACAAGCATTTTTGTGATCTTTTTAAGTGTAACGTATGCGTTCATTAATGTAACGTTATCAGGAACAAAAAGACAGGTGATCACTGCTGGAGACTTGAGTTTAGTGTTAGAAGAAGACGAGAATAATTTAACCATTGAGAATGCTTTGCCGATGTATGATGAGGTTGGAATGATTCAAGATGCTTTTACTTTTCGTCTTGTCAATAATGGAACAAGAAATGTTGGTTATCGTGTAAAATTAATTGATATTACAACGGGAGAAAACAAACTCTCTACAAGTGATGTGAAATATTATTTAACGAAAGATGGGAACGGGGAACCGGAGTTACTTTCTAGTTTGGAAAGTGATGTGATTGATTTTGGAACCATTGGTCACGGCCAAACGATTCATTATACATTACGTCTTTGGATTGCAGATAGTGTTACAGATAATAATACAATTTCGGGAAAAAGCTTGAGTTATCGAATTGATGTGGAGGCATTGTCTGTGGAATTGGATGAAAATGGTTGTGAAGTTTTACCAGAAACAGAGCCGAATACTCCTGTTCTTGCAAATGGAATGATCCCAGTTACTTATGATACGGAAGAGAAAAATTGGAAGAGAGCAGATACAACGAGCGCTTGGTACGATTATGATGCACAAATGTGGGCCAATGCGGTAACCATGGATCAAACGAAAGTATTGGATTTGTCTGGAAAAAATAACAATGGAGAAATTGTTGGAGCTACAATGGATTCCACTAGTGCAAGTTTCGATGGTGTCAATGATTATATCAATTGTGGCTTAGCAAATTATGATTTTCAAGATCAATTTTCTGCAGTGGTACGATTTAAAGCAAACAGTGCAAATTTTAATCTCCCGTCTTATATTCTTGGAAATGCAGAATCAGCGGGGATGCTTTTGCATTTAGTTCACGATGGTTCTGCTATTCGAATTCATTATGCCATTCGCAATGGAGTGGACTATCAAAGAAAAAATTCCAATACTATTATAGAAATTGGAAAATGGTATGAAGTAGCTATGGTTTTCGATGGGGATAAAATAGATTTATATATCAATGGTGTTTTGGATAGTTCGCTATCTCTTGAAAGTCATACGAATATGATAGTATCTCGAGCACCATTATTACTTGCTGCTAATCCTGGAGTAGATGAAAGCGGAAATTTAGTTGATATTTCTGAGCTAGGAAATATTACTGTAACAAAAACGCAAATATATGACCGGTCACTATCTAAGGAAGAAGTAGAAACAATTTATAATAACGAGACACTAGAAACAAAAGATGGATTATTAGTTTCATACGACTTTCGAAGAGGAGAAGAAATCCTTTCTGATACGCCAATTAATATGGATATGATTAATACGATGTGGGTATGGATTCCAAGATATAGTTATACGATTCGAGACACATATGGAGTACAATTAGCAGGAGGAAGTACACCAACGAAAGAGACTCCTGGAGCAATTGACGTTAAGTTTATCCCAGCAAGTAAAAAAGATACTGGAAGCGGAACAAGTACAAAATGTGCAGATAATTGGGTAACACCAGAGGGGTTTACTTTTGGGGCAGAAGAATTATCTGGATTTTGGGTCGGAAAATTTGAAACAACGGGAAGTATGAGTGCAGCATGTACCGATGAAAATTGTACGACAGCAGATATCACTATCAAACCAAATTTAA